>CAMWMW010000084.1 GCA_947175455.1 uncultured Porphyromonadaceae bacterium
CAATTCCATGCATACCCGATGTATGCTTATATTAACAGCTCACAGCTAAAATCTAATCGAAATCATGGACAAAATAGATAATCTTGACAAAAAGATTCTGAACATCATTATGCAGAATGCCCGCATCCCTTCAAAAGATGTGGCAGTTCAGTGTGGCGTTTCACGTGCGGCTATTCACCAGCGCATACAGCGTCTCATCGACATGAAAGTAATCACGGGGTCCGGTTACACCGTAAATCCCAAGTCTCTCGGATTCAACACATGTACCTATGTGGGCGTTCGCCTGGAGAAAGGGTCGATGTATCGCGAGGTGGTAAAAGAATTCGACAAGATTCCCGAAGTGGTGGAATGCCACTTCACCACAGGTCCCTATTCCATGCTCATCAAGGTTTACGCGCAAGACAACCAGCATCTCATGGAGCTGCTCAACGACCGTATCCAGCACATCCAGGGCGTAACGGAGACCGAGACGCTGATTTCTCTTGAGCAAAGCATGAACCGACAGATCCATATCGAGATCGACGGTCAGACTCCTCAGTCCGACTCCAAGTGATCGCATAGAAAATTCATTAAAATTGTTTTTTATGAATCTGAAATTATCAGACAAGACCCTGTATTCCCTTTTGGCCGTGGCATTGCTTGCCCTAACGGCCTTTCTTTTTTTCTGTCCGGACGACATCGAGGGGAATGTGCTCCAGCAGCACGACATACAGCAGGGCATAGCCAACGGTCAGGAGGGAAAAGCCTTCCATGAAGCAACAGGCGAGACCACACGCTGGACCAATTCCCTCTTCGGAGGAATGCCGAATTTCCAGATCGCGCCATCCTACCCGGCGGGAAAGGCAATTGGCTGGATATGGAATGTATACACACTCGGACTTCCGTCACCGGCAAATCTACTGTTCGCCATGATGGCAGGGTTCTTCATCATGTGCCTGTGCTTCAGATTCAAATGGTATAACGCGCTTTTCGCGTCGATCGCATGGGGATTTTCCTCCTATTTCATAATCATCATAGGAGCGGGACACATATGGAAATTTGTCACATTGGCATATATACCGCCGACAATCGGAGGCATCGCACTGTGTTACAGAGGGAAGTATCTTCCCGGAGCGGCGTTGGCAGCATTGTTCGGAGCGCTGCAGCTTCAGAGCAATCACCCGCAGATGTCATATTACTTCCTTTTCGTAATCTTCGCGATGGTTGTGGCATGGCTTTGTTCGGCGATACGCGACCACAGTATCAGGCAGTGGGGCATAGCGACAGCCTGTGTCATCGCCGCCGGCATCCTTGCCGTCGGGGCAAACTCCGCGAGCCTCTACAACTCCTATGAATATTCCAAAGAAACAGTTAGAGGCCGCGCCACGGATCTCACACCTCCTCCCGGAGCGGAGACCGGCGGAATGAGCCGCAGCGCGATAACCGCATGGAGCTATGGCATCGACGAGACCTTGTCGCTGCTGATTCCCAATGTCAAGGGTGGTGCGACCATCAAGCCCGTTGCCGGAGAGACGCGCCTGCTGTCACTGGCTGACACCGGAAAGGCAGATGAACTCAGTCTTGCGCCAGAAGAGCTGCAGTTCCTGTCCCAGTTCCCGCAATATTTCGGCAACCAGCCGATGACAAACGGACCGGTATACGTCGGCGCGTTCGTACTGCTGCTTGCAATTCTCGCATTGTTCACTGTGAACACCCCGATGAAATGGGCTTTGTTCGCGGTCTCTGTCCTTGCGCTACTGCTTTCGTGGGGGCATAATTTCGAGGCTTTCACTGATTTCTTCATCGACAACTTCCCGGGCTACAATAAATTCCGTGCGGTGGCGAGCATTCTGGTGATTGTGGAATTCACCATACCGCTGCTTGCAATAATGGCTGTGCGCAAAATGCTGGAGACCGAAAACTATCTTCAGCGTTTCGGAATGGTATTCTATACTGTTTTCGGACTCGGCGCGATTGTCTGCTTCCTCGGATGGGTTGCACCGTCAATGTTCGGAGAGCCGTACAGCACATCCGAAATCCAGCAACTGCAGCAGGCAGGGGCTTTCTCAAATCCGCAATATTACAATATCCTAAACGCGATACGCGAGACCCGCCTCTCGCTCGTGAGCACGGATTCGTTGCGTTCGCTGGCATTCATACTGCTCGGTGCGCTGGTAATTTTCCTCTACCTCAAGGGGGTGGTCAGGAACCATGCGGTTTTCGTATGCATGCTGACAGCCGTCATGCTCATCGACCTCTTCTCTGTGGGCAAAAGATATGTGAATTCGGAGAATTTCACCCGCCCCGCTCTTGAAGACGTGACGTTCAACAAGACGGCGGCAGACGAGGCGATACTCAAAGACACTTCAAGCTATCGCGTATATGACGTGCAGGGGCTCTATTCCGCCCGCTCCTCTTATTTCCACAAGACAATCGGAGGATACCACGCGGCGAAACTCACCCGCTACAACGATCTTCTCGACCGTCAGATCTCCAAGGGGAACATGGGAGTGATAAATATGCTCAACACAAAATATTTCCTCTCCGGCGAACAATATGAGCAAAATCCGGGTGCCCTCGGCAATGCATGGCTTGTAGACACCATATCATACGTTGCAGACGCCGACAGCGAAATGGCGGCACTTGACTCCCTCGACACTGCGACCGCCGCCGTGGCAGACGCGAAGTTCCGCGAGACGCTCGGCAACGCGATTCCCAAGGCACAGGGAGATACTATATACGAGACTTCTTACGCACCGAATGCCCTTACATACAGCGTAAACTCGGCAAAAGGGGGCATCGCGGTGTTCAGCGAGATATATTTTCCATGGGGATGGACTGCGACTGTAGATGGCAAGGAGACACAGATAGGCAGGGTGAACTACACGCTCCGTGCCTTGCGCCTCCCGGCAGGCAGACATGAGATACGCTTCTGTTTCGACCCGAAATCGGTACGCGTAACCAACAACATCTCAATTGCATCGGTATCGGTCATCTACATACTGTGCGCCCTCTCTCTCCTCCTGCTCGCACTCCCGGCAATCAGGAAAAGAAAAGGATAGATACGATGTTCGACAGATGGCGTAATTCACATGGATTCGGTGTCCACTCCCCTTTCGGCTACCAGCTGGTCGAAAGAGTGGTCCGACGCTGCCGCGGATATGCGTATTATGCCTATGACGACATTGACAGAGCATGCTCGTCCTCGGAACACAGAATCGCAGACAAGGCGAAAATGCTTTTGCGTCTTGTCTGCTTTCTCCGTCCCGTGAAAGTGTTTCTGCCTGCTTACACACACAAGGCGTTTTTAATCGCCATAAAGAGAGCCGATTCGAAGACAAGATTCATCAGCAACGCCGACAAGGCTGTGGCGGACTGCGACATGATAGCCACAAGAGGCGATGAAATACCTCTTGAGTGGCTATGTTCCTTTATGTCGTTGCCTGACAGGACACTCCTGATAAACGACGCACCGCAAAAATGGTGCGACACCGTTTTCGAGACAATGAACGAGGGAATAATGATTCGCGGCAGACACAACGCCATCTTCATTTCCAGAAGCGGAATGCAGAAAGTGTCATATCTCATGTATATCTGAAAAAACATATGCGTCCGCTAAACACCACTGAGAGACTATTGTCCGATTTCTCGAATTTCCTGTTGCTGGAACGCGGACTTTCGGGTCACACGCTGGAGAGCTATCACACTGATGTGATCCATCTCCTTGAATTTCTTGAAGAAAGGGAATTGTCACTGACAGAAGTCGACACGGATGCTCTTCATCAGTTTCTCTGCACTCTGCGCGACCTCGGAATCTCTCCGCGCTCGCAGGCGAGGATGCTGTCGGGAATACGAGCGTTCTTCAGATTCCTCCGGCTCGAAGGCTACACTGACACTGACCCCTGCGAACTCCTTGAGGCTCCGCGCTTCGGACGCACACTCCCCGATATACTTTCTGTAGATGACATAGACTCCATGATTGCCGCCCTTGATCCGGAGAAAGACGAAACGCCCCGGAACCATGCGATAATAGAGACTTTGTACGGGAGCGGTCTGCGGGTGTCCGAACTTGTGGAGCTGCGCATGTCAAGAGTGAATCTTGACGAGGGATATGTGATAATTACCGGTAAAGGAAACAAACAGCGCCTTGTTCCTCTCTCTCCCGAGTCGATAAGACTCATCAGGGAATATCTCCCGATAAGGGAACGGCTGAAGATAAAGCCGGACTCAAGCGACATCCTTTTCCTTAACAGACGCGGGGGAATGATGACCCGCGTAATGGTGTTCTATGTGATACGCGACTCGGCGGCGGCAGCGGGGATAATAAAAAAAGTGTCGCCACATACGTTGCGACACTCTTTTGCCACTCATCTGCTCGAAGGGGGAGCGAATCTCCGTGCGATCCAGGAGATGCTCGGACATGAATCAATTTCCACTACCGAGATATACATCCACCTCGACAGATCGCGGTTGCGCTCCGAGCTGATGGAACATCATCCGCATTATAAAAAATCATAAAAACGCGAAGACTATCCTGCGGTCATAGTTCTCTCCGGCTTTCAGAAGCTGTGACGGGAAAGCGGGCTTGTTCGGTGCGTCAGGGAAACCCTGCATCTCTATTGCTACACCTTCGTAATCCTCATATGAACGTCCGCTTCTGTTTTGCGGGCATCCGGCAAGCCAGTTGCCGGTGTATATCTGCACTCCCGGCTGGTCGCTGCTTACAACAAGCCTTCGTCCTGAGACCGCACCTTTGAGTTCAACGGCGTTTTCCACCAGCTTGCCGGGTTGCCATCCGTCAACGACCCAGCAATGGTCATAACCTTTGCCTATCCTGAGAGCCTCGAACTCCTGACGGATATCCTGCCCGATTTTCTTGAACTCTGTGAAATCCATCGGAGTTCCCGCCACCGGCGCAATCTCACCGGTGGGAATCTGCGTCTCGTCTGTCGGAAGCCAGTGCGATGCCTTCAGCTTCATCTCGTGGTCGAAGATGCTGCCGGCATCCGCGCCGTCAAGATTCCAATATGCGTGATTGGTCATGTTGACAACGGTGTCGGCATCTGTCTCGGCATGGAAATCAAGAGTCAGCTCGTTGTTGTCGCTCCATCTGTATGTAGCCGTGACAGTCAGATTGCCTGGATATTGCTCCTCGCCGTCCTTTGCCTTGTAGGTGAAACGGATGCCGTCGGGCAGTTCCTCACTTTCCCAGTTCTGGTTCTGGAATCCCTCGGGACCTCCGTGAAGCGCGTTGGGACCGTTATTGATGCTGAGACTGTATTCCTTGCCGCCAACCTCAAGATGCCCCTTGGCGATACGGTTGGCATAGCGTCCCGGGCATTTTCCCAAACACGGTCCGTCGGCGATATAATCCGCGGCGTCTGCGTAACTCAGAGCCACATTCCCGATTTTACCGTCTTTGTCAGGTACACGGACCTCTACGATGCCGGCTCCCATGGTTGAGAGCACCACCGACGCGCCTTGCGCGTTGGTGAGCTCATACCATGTGATCTCTCCCTTGGGAGAGGGATATTTCTTGCTTGTGATTTTCATGATCACTCCTCGATTTTGCGTGCGCCGTCAGAAATCACGACATCATAGATCTTCGGCTCATGACCATATTTCTCGCTGAATTTTTCCACCGCGAGCTTGATGAAGTCATCGTGGAGATCATTCTTGACAAGGTTGATTGTGCAGCCGCCGAAACCGCCGCCCATGATTCGTGAGCCTGTAACGCCAAGTGTCTTTGCCACATCGTTGAGGAAATCGAGTTCCTCGCAGCTCACCTCATAGTCTTTTGAAAGACCGGCGTGGGTCTCATACATCTTCTTGCCCACTGTCTCGTAGTCACCGGCATTGAGAGCGTCGCACACATCAAGTACGCGCTGTTTCTCCTCGATTACGAATTTCGCGCGGAAATAGTCTTCTGCGGTGATGTCGCTCTTGATTTCGTCAAGCTGCTCCATTGTGGCGTCGCGCAGTGTGTCGATGCCGAGACGTTTTGCAACGCGCTCGCATGATTCGCGACGTTTGTTGTAGGGAGAATCCTTGAGCTCGTGTTTTACACGCGAATCCACCAGCACAAGCTTGTAATCCTGAGGATTGAAGGGGAAATATTCATACTCCATCGAGCGGCAGTCGAGACGCATGAGATTGCCTTTGCGACCGAACACAGATGCGAACTGGTCCATGATGCCGCAGTTCACACCGCAATAATTATGCTCTGTGCTCTGACCGATCTTCGCAAGCTCGAATTTGTCGATGCTGTTGTTGTTGAAAAGATCATTGAGCGCGAATGCGAAACAGCTTTCGAGAGCCGCCGATGATGAAAGACCTGCTCCAAGAGGCACATTTCCTGCAAACACGGCGTCAAATCCTTTTACCTCGCCTCCGCGCTTCTGAATCTCGCGGCAGATTCCGAAGATATAACGCGCCCAGCTCTGAGAGGGTGCGTCCTCTTCCTTGAGACCGAATTCAGCATACTCGTCGATATCTATGGAAAACACTCTTACCTTCTCCATGCCGTTGGGCTTGATTTCAGCCATGATCACCTTGTCGATGGCGCCGGGAAACACAAAACCGCCGTTGTAGTCCGTGTGCTCGCCGATAAGGTTGATACGACCTGCCGATGCGTAGAGTGTGCCACCCTCGCCGAATCTCTCTTTAAAAATTTTCTGAATCTCTGCTTTCATGGATTCCATGTCAATTCTGATTTTAAGTTATTATTCAAGTTATTTTATTTCCATTTCCCAAATCCCCATAGATTCCATCCGGCACCTGTCCCCCTTATCCTTCTCTGCTTCCAGGATTCTTATCCGTTTCACGTTCCTTACTCGACGACGAAGCTGATTTTCGCGGGTTTCACACCTTTGGCTGAAGCCTCGAACGTGATGACGCCCGGAGTTTTCCCTGCCTGCACTATAGCTGTGGCGGCACCGCTGAAAAGATCCATCTCCGGAAGGTGGAACAAACGAAGGCTCGTTGGGTCACCGTTGGCTGTGGCACGGAAAGAACCGTCGCCTTTTGTGGCAAACTTCACCGCACGGCTGTCATCGGGTACGATATTGCCGT
>CAMWMW010000085.1 GCA_947175455.1 uncultured Porphyromonadaceae bacterium
AAGACAAGCGCGCTCCGTCGCGCATGCTTTAGCGGTGACATCAAGATGCTTTGCGTAAAGAACACGCTTCTCAAAGCTGCGTTCGAGGCAAGCGATGTTGATTATTCCGGACTCTATGACCTTCTCCACGGCGAGACCACATTGATGCTCAGCAACACGGGCAATGCTCCTGCGAAGCTCATCAAGAAGTTCCGCGACAAGAATGACACGCTTCCCATGTTGAAGGGTGCTTTCGTGGAGGAAACAGTATACGTTGGCGAGGAGCAGTTGGAGACCCTTGCCAATATCAAGAGCAAAAACGAGCTTATCGGCGACGTTATCGGCTTGCTCCAGTCTCCTGCCAAGAACGTTATCAGCGCACTCCAGAGCGGTGGCAACAAGCTTCACGGTATACTGGAAACTCTTTCCAACAAATAATCATCCCCAAAGTAAAAATAATAAAAAAAATATACTACAATGGCAGATTTGAAAGCATTTGCAGAACAATTGGTTAACCTTTCTGTAAAAGAAGTTAACGAACTCGCTACAATCCTCAAGGAGGAGTATGGTATCGAACCCGCAGCTGCTGCTGTGGCAGTTGCAGCTGGTCCTGCAGCCGGTGCACCCGCTGAGGAGGAGAAGACAAACTTCGACGTAGTTCTGAAGGCTGCCGGCGCAAGCAAGCTCGCAGTTGTTAAGCTCGTGAAAGAGCTCACAGGTCTCGGTCTTAAAGAGGCTAAGGAATTGGTAGACGGTGCTCCTAACACTATCAAGGAGGGTCTTCCCAAAGCTGAGGCTGAAGGTCTTAAGAAACAACTCGAAGAGGCCGGCGCTGAAGTTGAACTCAAATAATAATCGACTTAATCTGAAAGTAGGTTAAGAACGCTCACAGGGAGCGTTCTTAACCTATTTATTCATGTTCCAACCTTTCTCCCAGTCCCGTCGACGGGTTCTTGACGAACCGAACGACCAAAGTCCTTTATTAACTTATTACCAATGTCAGTAAAACTTACCGAAAAACCGCGCGTTAATTTCGCGTCGATAAAGAATCCGCTGCCGTTTCCGGATTTTCTGGAGGTGCAGTTGAAATCGTTCAAGGATTTTCTGCAGCTTGACACCCCCCCTGAGTTGAGAAAAGACCAGGGTCTTTACAAGGTGTTTGCCGAAAATTTCCCGATCGCCGACACCCGAAACAACTTCGTGCTGGAGTTCTTAGATTATTATATCGATCCTCCGCGCTATTCAATAGATGAGTGTCTTGAACGTGGTCTCACATACAGTGTGCCCCTCAAGGCTAAACTCAAGCTTTATTGCACAGATCCCGACCACGAGGATTTCGCAACTACTATCCAGGATGTATATCTCGGTCCTATCCCGTATATGACCGAGCAAGGCACGTTTATAATAAACGGTGCCGAACGTGTTGTGGTTTCTCAGCTGCACCGTTCTCCCGGCGTGTTTTTCGGTCAGAGCACTCATGCCAACGGCACAAAATTATATTCTGCCCGTATCATTCCTTTCCGCGGCAGCTGGATAGAATTTGCTACTGATATCAACAATGTGATGTATGCGTACATCGACCGTAAGAAAAAACTTCCGGTCACCACGTTGTTGCGTGCCATCGGTCTTGAGAGCGATAAGGATATCATACAGATTTTCGATCTTGCCGAAGAGATCAAGGTTACAAAGACCAATCTCAAGAATTCTGTAGGACGCAAGCTTGCAGCACGTGTCCTCAACAGCTGGGTCGAGGATTTTGTCGATGAGGATACCGGTGAGGTAGTCTCAATCGAGCGTAACACTGTTGTCGTTGACCGTGGAAGCGAGATAACGGAAGATGTTATCGATGCTATCATGGAGAGCGGCGTAAAGACGATTCTCGTTGAAAAGGAGAATGTGAACGCCGTCGACTACAGCATAATTTTCAACACTCTCCAGAAAGATACCTCGAACTCCGAGAAGGAGGCAGTGCAGTATATCTATCGTCAGCTCCGTAACGCGGAGCCGCCGGATGATGCAGCGGCACGCGAGGTTATACAGAACCTCTTCTTTAGCGAGAAGCGTTATGACCTCGGCGAGGTTGGACGCTACCGCATCAACAAGAAGCTTGAACTTGACACTCCGATGGATGTGAAGGTTCTCACCCGCGAGGACATCATAGCCATCATCAAATATCTTATCGAGCTGATCAACGCCAAGAGTGATGTCGATGATATCGACCACCTCAGCAACCGCCGTGTGCGTACTGTCGGCGAGCAGCTCTACAATCAGTTCGGTGTCGGATTGGCGCGTATATCGCGTTCTATCCGCGAGAAAATGAATGTCCGCGACAATGAGGTCTTCACCCCTACAGACCTTATCAACGCAAAGACAATATCTGCGGTCATCAATACGTTCTTCGGAACCAACGCGTTGTCGCAGTTCATGGACCAGACCAACCCGCTTGCAGAGATCACTCACAAGCGCCGTATGTCGGCTCTCGGTCCCGGCGGTCTGTCGCGTGAGCGTGCCGGTTTCGAGGTGCGAGACGTTCACTATACCCACTATGGACGACTTTGTCCTATCGAGACTCCGGAGGGTCCGAACATCGGTCTGATCTCTTCTCTTTGCGTATATGCGAAGATAAATAATCTCGGCTTTATAGAGACGCCTTACAGAAAGGTTGACAACGGTAAAGTCAACCTCAACAATGACGAGGTGGTATATCTCACCGCCGAAATCGAGGAAGGTCAGACAATCGCGCAGGGTAATGCGCCTGTAAATGACGATGGCTCTTTCATCAATGCAAAAGTCAAGGCGCGTCTTGACGCAGATTTCCCGATTGTGGCTCCACAGGAGCTGCAGCTTATGGATGTGGCTCCGATTCAGATTGCCTCGATCGCGGCTTCTTTGATTCCGTTCCTTGAGCATGACGATGCAAACCGCGCGTTGATGGGATCCAACATGATGCGCCAGGCGGTTCCGTTGCTCCGCAGCGAGGCTCCCATTGTCGGCACCGGCATCGAGGGTCAGCTTATCAGAGATTCCCGCACTCAGATCACAGCCGAAGGTTCCGGTGTGATCGAGTATGTAGATGCAACCGTTATCCGCATCAATTACGATCGTACGGAGGATGAGGATTTTGTAGAATTCGAGTCATCTGTCAAAGAATACAGGATTCCCAAGTTCCGCAGAACGAACCAGGGCACGACCATCGACCTTCGTCCTATCTGCAACAAGGGTCAGCGCGTAGAGAAAGGTGACATCCTTACAGAAGGTTATTCAACCGAGAAAGGTGAACTTGCTCTCGGCCGTAACCTCAAGGTGGCGTTCATGCCCTGGAAAGGTTACAACTATGAGGATGCCATTGTGCTCAACGAGCGCATGGTCCGCGAGGATATCCTGACTTCAGTGCATGTCGATGAATATACACTTGATGTGCGCGAGACCAAACGCGGTATGGAAGAGCTCACTTCAGACATCCCCAATGTCAGCGAGGACGCAACGAAGGATCTTGACGAGCGCGGTATCATACGCGTCGGAGCACACGTGGTTCCCGGCGATATCATGATCGGTAAGATCACTCCCAAGGGAGAGAGCGACCCGACGCCTGAAGAGAAACTTCTCCGTGCCATCTTCGGTGACAAGGCAGGCGATGTGAAGGATGCCTCTCTGAAGGCTTCACCTTCTCTGAAGGGTGTGGTGATCGGCACCAATCTCTTCTCGAAGGCTGTGAAGAAGAAGAGCAACAAGAACAGCGCGAACGCGCAGCTTCCTCTCCTCGACGAGGAATATGAAGAGAAGCAGGCTGATCTTCGTCAGATCATGGTTTCGAAGATGCAGACTCTTCTCAAAGGCAAGACCTCGCAGGGAGTCAAGGACTTCATCGGTGTGGATGTAATTCCTGTCGGACAACGTTTCGACGATGTCGTGTTCGGTTCTATCGATTACGAGACTGTAAACCTCAGCGGCTGGACAGGCGATGAGCGTATCGACGGCATGGTTGCCAAGCTTATCACCAACTATCTGCGCAAGTCCAAGGAAATCGACAGTGAGTTGCGTCGCAAGAAATTCGATATTACAATCGGTGACGAGCTTCCCTCCGGAATCATGCAGATGGCGAAGGTATACATCGCCAAGAAGCGTAAGATCGGCGTTGGTGACAAGATGGCTGGTCGTCACGGTAACAAGGGTATCGTTTCGAGAGTGGTACGTCAGGAAGACATGCCGTTCCTTGAAGACGGAACTCCGGTGGATATCGTGCTTAACCCGCTTGGTGTGCCTTCACGTATGAACCTTGGTCAGATATTCGAGACTGTGCTCGGCTGGGCAGGACGTGAACTTGGCGAGAAATTTGCGACACCTATCTTCGATGGAGCTTCTCTCGATGATCTTAACGAATGGACAGACAAAGCAGGCATTCCCCGTTACGGAAAGACTTATCTCTACGATGGCGGAACAGGTGACCGTTTCGACCAGCCGGCAACTGTAGGTGTGATTTACATGCTTAAGCTCGGCCACATGGTTGAAGACAAGATGCATGCCCGTTCAATCGGTCCGTACTCGCTGATTACCCAGCAGCCTCTTGGTGGTAAGGCGCAGTTCGGTGGACAGCGTTTCGGAGAGATGGAGGTATGGGCGCTTGAGGCGTTCGGTGCGGCTCACATCCTTCAGGAGATTCTTACCATCAAGTCTGACGATGTGGTAGGACGCTCCAAAGCCTACGAGGCAATCGTCAAGGGTGATCCGATGCCTAATCCCGGAATACCGGAGTCGCTCAATGTGCTTCTCCACGAACTCCGTGGCCTTGGCCTTAGCATCACGTTAGATTAATATAACCAAAACAAATCTGCTTCGGGATTCCTTTTGGGGAATCCCGGGCAGACCAATATAAGGAAAAACATCTTATGGCTTTTAGAAGAGACAATAAAATTAAAAGCAATTTCTCGAAAATCACCATCGGTCTTGCCTCTCCGGAGGAGATCAAGGAGAAGTCGAGCGGCGAGGTGCTGAAGCCTGAAACAATCAACTACCGCACCTACAAGCCGGAACGCGACGGCCTTTTCTGTGAGAAGATCTTCGGTCCGGTGAAGGACTACGAGTGCCATTGCGGCAAATACAAGCGTATCCGTTACAAGGGTATAGTCTGTGACCGCTGTGGTGTGGAGGTGACTGAGAAGAAGGTGCGCCGCGAACGCATGGGTCATATCGAGCTGGTAGTGCCTGTGGCTCACATCTGGTATTTCCGTTCGCTTCCCAACAAGATAGGTTATCTTCTCGGGCTTCCTTCAAAGAAGCTTGATGCCGTGGTATATTACGAGCGTTATGTGGTGATAAATCCCGGTAACGTGGAAGGTGTCGAGAAACTCGACCTCCTTTCAGAGGAAGAATATATGAATATAATGGATCAGCTTCCTGAGGAAAACAGATATCTCGAGGATGGGGATCCCAACAAGTTTGTGGCAAAGATGGGTGCCGAGGCAATCTACGAGTTGCTTCAGGAGATCGACCTTGTGTCGCTGGCTGCCGAGTTGCGCCACAAAGCGAACACTGACGGTTCGCAGCAGCGCAAGACCGAGGCACTGAAGCGCCTTCAGGTTGTGAACAGTTTCCTTTCATCGGCAAATGTGAACAAGCCCGAATGGATGGTGCTTAAGGCTGTGCCCGTGATTCCGCCGGAGCTGCGTCCTCTCGTGCCGCTTGACGGCGGTCGTTTCGCTACTTCCGACCTAAACGACCTTTACCGTCGTGTCATCATACGTAACAACCGTCTGAAACGTCTTATAGAGATACAGGCTCCCGAAGTGATTCTCCGCAATGAGAAGCGTCTTCTTCAGGAGGCTGTGGATTCGCTTCTCGACAACAGCCGCAAGTCATCTGCAGTGAAGTCTGATGTGAACCGTCCTCTCAAGTCTCTTTCCGATTCTCTTAAAGGAAAACAGGGACGTTTCCGTCAGAACCTTCTCGGTAAGCGTGTCGACTATTCGGCACGTTCGGTTATCGTCGTGGGTCCGGAGCTCAAGATGCATGAGTGCGGTATTCCCAAACTTATGGCAGCGGAACTTTACAAGCCGTTCGTAATCCGCAAGCTCATAGAGCGCGGTATTGTGAAGACTGTAAAGAGCGCGAAGAAAATCGTAGACCGCAAGGAGCCTGTGGTATGGGATATCCTCGAATATGTGATGAAGGGTCATCCGGTTCTTCTCAACCGTGCCCCGACGCTTCACCGTCTTGGTATCCAGGCGTTCCAGCCCAAAATGATTGAAGGCAAGGCTATCCAGCTTCATCCGCTTGCATGTACGGCATTCAACGCCGACTTCGACGGTGACCAGATGGCAGTGCACCTGCCATTGAGCAACGAGGCTATTCTTGAGGCTCAGATGCTCATGCTCGGTGCGCACAACATCCTTAACCCTGCCAACGGCGCGCCTATCACCGTGCCTTCGCAGGACATGGTTCTCGGTCTTTACTACATCACCAAACTCCGTAAGGGAGACAAGGGTGAGGGAACTGTATTCTACGGTCCGGAGGAGGCTGAGATCGCATACAACGAGGGTCAGGTTACGCTTCACGCCCCTGTGACTGTGCTCGTTGAAGACAAAGATGAGAACGGCAATACTGTCAGAATACTGAAAAAAGATACCTCCGTAGGTCGTGTGCTTTTCAACCGCTACGTGCCGAAGGAGATCGGATATGTAAACGAGATTATCTCAAAGAAATCTCTCCGCACTATCATCGGTAAGGTGATCAAGACATGCGGTGTGACCCGTTCGGCACAATTCCTTGACGACATCAAGAACCTTGGTTACCGTATGGCATTCAAGGGCGGCTTGAGCTTCAACCTCGGCGACGTCATCATTCCGAAGGAGAAAGAGGAATATGTTGCCGAAGGACACGCGCAGGTCGAGGAGGTGCTCAATAATTATGCCATGGGTTTCATCACAGGTAATGACCGTTATAACCAGGTCATCGATATCTGGACGCACGTCAATGCGAAGCTCGCTTCTACCCTGATGAAGCAGATGGAGGAAGACCAGCAGGGATTCAACTCCGTATATATGATGCTTGATTCAGGAGCCCG
>CAMWMW010000086.1 GCA_947175455.1 uncultured Porphyromonadaceae bacterium
GATCCGCACACTCCGTCAAGGTCAAGGAAATTTTTAGCGAAAGAAAACAGCGATTCGTTGAATTCACCTATGGTTCCGTGGCTGCGTTCAAGATAAATTTTCTCGATCTCCGGATATATATAGGCAAAATATGGTGATTTG
Organism: uncultured Porphyromonadaceae bacterium; assembly: GCA_947175455.1. Taxonomy (GTDB): domain Bacteria; phylum Bacteroidota; class Bacteroidia; order Bacteroidales; family Muribaculaceae; genus Lepagella. The sequence goes on from CAMWMW010000086.1 coordinate 142, forward strand.
CCATATATGGCGTTTATGGTCCCGAGGTGTTCCTGCCGCCATCTGCCGTGATCGGAGATCCTGATTTTGTAAAGATCGGGATTTCTGCGTTTCAGACAGGCGCTTCCCCCTTCGAGGGGCACAGAAAGAATCTTCCCTCCCTCAATGACGGTGCGGGCTGCATTGTTTTTTGAGATTCCGGACACTCCACGGGAAATGAGTGTCCGGAATATTTCTGACGATGGAGCGAAAGGATATTGCGTCGTCATTTGTCGCGCATGTTTTTGCCATCCGGGTTTGGATTGGCGAAAATTCTGTTCCAGCGAATCTTGCCGTTGAAAAGTCCGCGTTCCTGATCAAAAGAGGCAATTATGAACAGAGGCGAGCCTACGATATGGTCTTCGGGAACAAATCCCCAGTAGCGGCTGTCGGCGGAACGGTCGCGGTTGTCGCCCATCATCCAGTAATAATCCATCTTGAAAGTATAATACTCCTGTTCCTTGCCGTTGATGAAAATCTTTCCGTCGTGCATGGTGAGGTCGTTGCCTTCGTATGTGCGGATGACCCTTTCGTATAGGGGATAGTTGTCGGGGGTAAGGTGCAGGGTTACTCCGCGTTTGGGAATCCAGAGCTCGCCCATGTCCGTACGTGTCCATCCGTAGTCTGCGTCAAGCGGGAAGATTCCGCCGAGGTCAAAGAGTCCGCTCTGGCTTTCGCGCTGCAACGGACCGATGACCTCACGCCATGTCTCGATTTCCGCTTTCATGGCTGCGGTAAGCGGCACATCATAATATGAGAAGCCGGCAATCTCGTTTCTTGACGGCATTCCTCCGTGATCTTCTGCACGAACCCCGAGCTCATGCCATTTCTCCGCCGAGATAGGACCGTTTACAGGTACTATATAGTTATACTGCACGTTTTCCGGTTCCGGAACGGCTTTCCCGTTGATATACACCGTGTCGCCGGAGATACGCAGCCGTTCTCCGGGCAGACCAATGGCGCGTTTCACATAGTTCTCGCGACGGTCCACGGGTCGCCACACGACTTCTCCGAACATGTTGCTGTTTGCCTTGATGTATTCAAGCGGTTTCTCGATTCCTTCCCTGCGGAGTTCGTGGCATATCTGGTAATAATCCGGGTTGGGGATTTTTGTCGCCACGGTGTCACCCTGGGGATAGTTGAAGACCACGATGTCTCCTCGCTCGATGGAGCGGAAGCCGGGCATGCGGTGATATTCGAGCTGTGGCTTTTCGAGATAGCTCTTTGTGTTGATCAGCGGCATCGTATGCTGTGCGAGAGGGAAGTGTATCGGTGTCTGCGGAACCCTGGCGCCGTAGATGGTCTTGTTTACCCAGAGGCGGTCGCCGACAAGCAGTGATTTTTCCAGACTTGAGGATGGTATTTCGTATTGCTGTCCGATGAACGCGAACACGAAATAGATCAGCACCAGCGCATACACGATGGCGTCTACCCATGCCATCACGGTCCGGGTCGGTCCCTTTTTCTTTTTCCACCATCCCCAGGGAATGATGTTGGTTATATATATGTCGAGCAATATGAGCCACAGGAAAAGCAGCCAGGGATTTCCCATCAGTATTACCCACAGGAAAAATATCGCCGAAACCACACCGAATCTTGCCCAGCGTGTGGCTTTTATGTTTTTTATATGTTCTTTGAATGATTCGCTCTGCATGATATGATGCCTTTATCAGATTTTGAATTGTCCTGTCGCTTCTTAGAAATTGAATACTTCCCCGATGGTGTGGAAACCTTTGCGGTCTGCAAGCCATTCGGCGGCTATCACTGCTCCGAGGGCGAAGCCTTCACGCGTTTTGGCGCTGTGGGAGATGGTAATGCTGTCGACCGGTGAATCCCACTCGATCGTGTGTATCCCCGGCACTTCACCCCGGCGTATATGGTCAATCTCCATTATGTCCCCGTCCTTTTCGCCGGAAAGGGGGCTGCATTTTCTGTCGGGAGTGTTTTCCGGCTCGCACCATCCCGATATGCGGCTGTTTTCCTGTATTATTTCTTCAGCAAGGGTTATTGCCGTTCCCGAAGGATGATCGAGTTTGTGGATATGATGTGTCTCCTCCATGCGCGGGGTATACTGCGGAAAACCGTTCATTATTTTTGCCAGATAGCGGTTCACCGCCATAAAGATATTTACTCCTACGGAGAAATTGGAGGCGAAAAGGAATGTGCCTTTCCCTTCATCGCACAAAGCCTTGATTTCAGGCATCGCTTCGGTCCATCCGGTAGTTCCGCATACCACCGGCACACCCTGCGCGAATGAGTTGCGGATATTGCCGACAGCTGTGGCGGGTGTCGAGAATTCTATGACACAGTCGGCGCTGCGGAATGCCTCGCTGTTGAAATCCGCCGTGTTGTCTTTGTCAATGATGCAGACCACTTCGTGACCTCGGTCTTTTGCTATCTGTTCTATCATATGGCCCATCTTGCCATATCCTGTCAATGCTATTTTCATTTTAATCAGGTGTTTGAGATTGGTGATTAGAATCCGAAGGAAATGTTGTCGATATACAGTGTCAGTCCTTCGGTGCCGATATAAGCCTCTCCGCAGCTTGACGATGCCATTACAAGCACGTGGGTTGGAGTGGCATCGGCGGGCGCCCATCCCGTTTCGTGAACAGGCACCAGTTTGCCTTTGGAATTCATGGCATAATATGCCTTCTCCCCGTCGAGGAGTCCCATCCATGGCTTATACCAGCTTTGTCTGGATATGTCGCCGTAATGTATAGGCAACATATGTTGTTTTGTCCATCCTGTGTTTTTGGAATAACGTTCCCTGCCGGTGCCGACACGCAGTGCGTAGATGTTTCCGTCTTTGTCTTCCCAGCGTTTCTGCAGCAGCACATAGACTTCGGCGTTGTCGCGTCCCGGAAGCGTTTTCTTGCCGGAGAATCCCGTGGATTTTATTCTTGTGTCGGTATCGGGCATTTCCACCTTGAAGTCGTACACGAGTGCCTTTGGCCGCTTGGTGTAGGGTATTCCCATCTCCATTTTCGAATAGGGTCCTTTCGGAGATGTTATAGGCTCGAATATGCGTCCGAGGAATATTGTTCCGGCAACCATTACATCCATGTTGATGATTCCCATGACTTTCACCTCCTCCATCCTGGCTTCCATGCGTGCGGCTTTGTTGCCGTTGACAATAGCCGGAGTCACTGTGCCCGATGCCTTCACGATTCCCGCCACCTTGGCGTAGACGTTGCTTGTCGCCCAGGGTGAGCCGCCTTCGTTGGAGTAGGGGGTGTTGTTGCCGGGTATGGTGCGGGTCGGCGCGATTTCGTAAATCGTCTTTTTCTTTCCGCCAAGCAATTTTGATTCAGCCACTTCGCGACTGACCCAATTGGAGAAATCGCCATATTTTATCGGCTCAAGACGCAATGCTTCAGACGTCATGCCCAGGCATGCCGCCGCTATCGGAAATATGATTCTGAGAAATCTCATAGAGCCTTGAAAGTTTTATACGGCTCCCTCATCGGATTTTTTTTGCGAGAAGGAGTCTAACTCACAAAGTTACAAAATTTCTTTGAATTATTTCGGATGATTTCGGTTAAATCCATGTCTTTCACCTCAGAAAGTCGTGCGATTATGGTTTCGACAGGAAGTGTGGACTCATCGGTTTCCGCAAGAATGCGTTCAGTGGGCATCGCGGAAAGTGTGTCGGGGTTGAATTTCTCGCCGAAGGAGATGTGGCAGCCGGAACGTATCAGTGCCATGGCGGCGGCAGGTTTCCCTCTGAATCCGTGTATGCACCAGGGCTGCGTCGGTTTCATGTCGCGGCGCAGGCCGCATATGATGTCGTCCGCTTTTACATCATGGATAATCAATGGCTTGCGCAGTTTCTCTGAAATCTCGACATGTCTTCGGAACACAAGCAGTTGCCGGAACATCGGCGCGCCGCGAAGCAGGTCTATTCCGCATTCGCCGATTGCGGCGACATTGGGTTGCGCCGCAATCTCCTCCAGTCTGGCGAACAGTCCGGCATCTTCCGTATCCTGCGTGTCCCATGGATGCATTCCGACAGAATAAAGCTGACAGGACTTCATTTCTGAAGTCTCGGCGCTGTCTGGGCGTAATGCTTTTGATATTATCCCTTCAGGCTGAGGATAAGGACGATGCGTATGAATGTCGATGATCATCCGTTTTAAATGGGTTTTAAATGAGACGGAAAGATTTGCGGTGTATCGGTGTCGCACCCAGAGCGGCTATCGCCGAGCGGTGCGCCTTGGTGGGATAACCCATGTTTTTCTCCCACCCGTATCCTGGATATTGTTCGGAATATCGTAGCATTAGTTCGTCGCGGTGTGTCTTGGCGAGAATGGATGCTGCCGCTATCGACATATACGTAGCGTCACCTTTCACCACGGTGTGGTGTGGCGTTTGCATATTCAGCATGGGATCGAGATATGGCTTGAATTTATTGCCATCTACGAGTATGTGTGCCGGTCTGACCGATAGCCTGTCGAGTGCGCGCTGCATTCCCGCTATGGATGCGTTGAGGATGTTTATCCTGTCTATCTCTTCGGCATCGACCATCACCACAGCCCAGGCAAGAGCCTCTTTCTCGATAAGCCGTCGGAGTTCTTCCCGTTTTACGGCGGTCAGCTGCTTGGAGTCGTTGAGGCCTTCGCATCTGAATCCATCCGGCAGAATCACCGCCGCGCAACTCACCGGACCGCACAGACAGCCGCGTCCCGCTTCGTCGCACCCTGCTTCCACCACCCCTTCGCACATATGTTCCTTAAGCATGTCGGAATCCGGTTAGAATCTGCGGCAAGTGACTATTGATGCGGGAGAACGCATCACGAGCTGTTTGCCGTCAAGTTTTATGATTTCGAATACCACAGGGTTGGTGTATATTCCCCACATCCGTAGCGCGAGAAATCCGTCGCTGTCCTGATTGTAAGGGAAATCCATTGACACCGTGGAGGCGTTCTTGTCGTAGTTCATGTTGCCCGCGACTGTGCCTCCGGCGGAATTCCTGCGAAGATTGACCACATGAAGATTCAGGTCTATGTATGTGGCGACCTGAGGAGTCTCTGTCCTCCCCTCGGTCAGGTGCTCTATTGTCATTACCTGCCACTGACCGTCGAGCTTGCCGTTTATAGGCGCCTTGCGGCAGGATGTGACGGCGATGACCGTCAGGACAGAGCACAGCAGGGGGAGTATATATGATATTTTTCTTTTCATTGCTTTTTATTTTTAGGTCCGAACAACCATCCTGTCTTACTTATTTTCAGCATGGCGCCATAGCTGTTGCCTATCAGTGAACCGGAGTCCATTCCAAAAGCGAGGTCTGCCTGCCATCCTTTCAGTTTCTTGGGTTTGTATGTGACTTCAGCCATCAGGTTGAAGCTTGTTTTTGTTTCCGGGAAAGGCATGTCGTAGTTTCCCCAGCTTTTCTGGTATGACGCCAGAACGCGGTATCCTAATTCGTCGAGAGGCTGCCCCTTGAATCCGAGATGATGTCCCCACATGCGGTTGGAGAGGAAGCTCAGACTGTGGTTTGCATTGTATATGGGGGATATTATCAACGGGTTTCCTATGCCCATTCCCCAATGTTGCCAGCCGTTGTATATGCCGTGGTTGTAATAGTTGTCACGTCCGCTGACCTGCTCGTTGATCTCGGGAGTATGATCCCAATATACAGAACCCGACTGGTCTTTGTTGTAGATGAATTCATAGACAGCCTCCGATATCCAGCGGTTTTTCGGGAATTTTGCCTCGACGCCCCAGAGTCCGTCTTTCCAGGGATAATCGAAAAAGAGCATCGAATGGTCTTCATAGAAGTGCTGGTAATAGAGCTTTACGCTCCAGTCGGATTTAGGTTTCCATGCGAGAGCGAAGTTCCAGCTTCCGAGCATGTTCCCCTCTATATTTACCTGTTCGCCTGCGGGGGTGTCATCTCCTCCTTTCATGGGAATAAGAGCCTTGATGAAGTTCTTCCAGCCGTGAGGCATATAGGTTACGTGTCCGTTGCTGTATGACTGTCCGCCGAACTGGGTCGCCATCTCGAGTCCGAGTTCGAATTCAAGAGGGAATTTTTTAGCGTTTCCCCCTCTGAAGAATATTGCCTTTGAATGATAAAGTGTGTTGAGCGTATATTTGGAAGTCTTGTTCACCCAGCTTTCAATCCACCGGTTGTCAGTGAATTTGCCATATGCGATATAGCCTTTTATGGCAAACCATCCTTTGGTGCCCCAGAAATCGGCATAATCGAAGATTCCGACCCTGACCTGCGGAATAGGGCGTGCGTTTCCCGAATAAGTCAGGTTGCCTGTCGCCAGATCGGAATTGGAAATGAATCCGGACATCTCTTTGCTTCCCGCCAGAATGTTGAGACATCTGTATTTTGCTTCGGCATAAAGCTGCTGCACGACAAACACGGATGAAAATCTTGCCGCCACGGCAAGGTCTACTCCCGCTCCCCAGGTGAACCGGCGTGTGGTGTCCATGTCGTGGAACGCTCCCAGACGGAGGTATCCGTTGTTGCGCTCGACAGATGAAAGACCGTACTTGTTGTTCATCAGCCAGAACGGGGTGTGTTCACCGCCGGCGACATTTATCCCTATTTCGCCATGATAGCGGATAGAGTCGTTCCATTCGGCTCTTGCCACCGAAGGGAAGAGGGACACAGCCGCCATGGCGAGCAGTGGTAATAGCTTATGCATCATTGCTGTTATAGTCTTTTGAAGTGGAATCGTGACAATTGAAATGAACGATAACGCATCGCGCATTTCAATTAAAACATCGCGCGTGATAAAAAAGTTGAGACCGGCAATCGAAAATGACTGCCGGTCTCGGGGATAGGATGGATTTGGGGATGTAGTCCATAGCAGAGTCGAACTGCTCTTTAGAGAATGAAAATCTCTCGTCCTAA
>CAMWMW010000087.1 GCA_947175455.1 uncultured Porphyromonadaceae bacterium
CTTACAACGTTTTGGCGACCGGTTATATGGAGGATTGTGAGAATAAATCCGATATCGACCTTTCCCAGCTCGCCAAACCGGGAAGTAATGTTTTTGGAATCGTGTCTACTCTGTCTGCAATATCCGCTGTCGATGAAGAGGGAAAAACCGGATATATAAGGAATTGTCACAATCATGGAAACCTTTCAGGCGCCAACTACATAACGGGAGCCATCGGTACTATAAACGCCGGCTGGAAGATTTCCGATTGTTCAAACAGAGGAGATGTGATCGCTTCAAACGGAGCATCGACTGCATATGCATATGGCTTCTCGACAAAAACAAGTGCCGGAAAGACTAAGGATTTGTTGGTTACAATCGAAAGATGTTTCAATTCCGGTGAAGTAAGAGGAAACGCAGGTAAAATATCCGGTCTTATCGGAGAGGCAGCGAAGTTTACATATATGAGTGATTGCTATAATACAGGTGATGTTTATTCAATCAACTCCAATCCCGCAAATGGCGCGTCATTGGCTGCCGGTCTGGTAAGTCAGATGAACGGAGTCATGGAGCGTTGCTTCAATGCAGGAGATGTGACAGCAACCAATTATGCAGTAGGAGGTCTTGTCGGATATTTTGCATCAGGCGATGTTACGTATCCTGCGGTCTTGAGAGATTGTTTCAACATTGGTAATATAGTTTCTCTTTATACCGGAACAAATACGAATGGCAATGCGGGTGGACTTGGAGGTTTTCTGACTACAAGTTACGAAGATGTTCCTCATGTTGTAGAGAACTGTTATAACACCGGAAATGTGACAGCGGAAAGACGCGTAGGCGGTCTTTTCGGAGGTGCTTTCTGGCCATATTCAGTGGTGCGCAATTGCTATAATTCGGGTAAGGTTACATGTCTTAAGACCAATATCATTTCAGATAACAGCGAACGTTATTTATGGAGTGGAACAACGTATACAAATTCTTATACGAAAATTTGTGATGGTGTCGAACGTCTGATGCTTGAAAATCACGAAAACTGTTTCTATGATGTGGATCTCAATCCGGGTGCGGAGTTCCGTTCTGTTCCGGGATCCAAGAAGACTACAAAAGAAATGAAGGAACTTGTGATAAGTGATAGCTTCGTGAATCCGTCCTGGGGTGGTTATCCTGTGCTGGCATGTTTCACCGACAATGATGCGGCAAATGCAGGTTCAGCCATGCTTCTCCTCGCTGAGAACGATACATACGGAAACGTGTCAGGGGAGATAACTCTGGTAGGTCCGGAGGGATGCGAGTGGACGGCAGCCGATCTCATCGAAGGTGATGCAGCCGACATCGAAACAACATCGGAGGAAACAGCAGTTTCCAAGTCTCTCAAGATAGCTGGCGGTCGTGCGGTGCCTACAGCTTCCGGCAAGGTAATGCTCACTTGTCTTTACAAAGGCTTCAAGAAAGATTTCACAGTTGTTGTGGATTACAAGGAACAGTCATCTGTTGAGGAATCTTTCGCAGGCAAGGAAGTTAAGGAAGTTGTGCTTATCGATCTTCAGGGTCGCGCTGTTGTCACCCCCGAACCCGGTCAGGTCTACATCATGCGTACTGTCTTCACCGACGGCACAATGAAGGTAGAGAAGAAGATTGCAAAAAACTGATTCTTACCGATCGGTTTTAAATAGATTCTAAACTAATAGCACCGGTCGAAACATCGACCGGTGCTATATAAATTTATGCGAGCTTTAAGTTTCACCTATAAGAAAATTTGTTATGAAAAAGATATCATTATGTTTAGTATTTATTATGTTGGTGATACTTGGTTCTTGCAGGCAAGAAGATATGGTTGTGGATGCAGATATGAATTCAATTGAAGATGTCGATTATTTTAAAAACAAGATAACTAATAAAGACAACATCCGATCGTATTTTGACAGGTTGCAAGCAGTCAATGACAGTTTGATAAATAATGCTTCAGTTGCGACAAGAGGTGATCTATTAAAAAATCCAGTTGTCGCAGCAGATGTCTCCGGAGCCTGGAGTGGTGCCAAATGGGGATGGAAGAAGGGTAAGACTCTAAAAAGCAGAGTCGCGTTAAGCGTTGTCTCTGGAGCAATAATGGGTGCGGTCAGTTCATATATGGCACATGAAAGATCGTCACCACGAGGTGTAAAAAGGAAGGTTAATGACATTGATTTTTCTATCATCTATGTTCCTGTTAAAGACAATAGTATCAATTGCGTGTTAACCTCATATGTTTTTAGAACAGAGGCTCGCGATTGGATATGGCATGATTTTAGTGGTCTTCAGTTTTACGATTATTATTATCTGGATCCGTCAGAGAATAATGAAATTGAATTATTCGATGAGGAAACAGGAGAGACAGAAACCTTTGATACGAGGCTTATTGCAGCAATTCACAATGATGCACTTAATTTTATGATGAATAATGATGAAGTAATGAATGTTACTGATGATATGTTGCAATTGCTTGAAATTGAAGCCATAGATACTCCTGCTTTTGATTATAGTATGGACAAGATGGGATCGCTGTTTCTGGATCAAGGGGTGAACTGGATATGGGATATTGATAATCCGTTGGTTGAGCCGTTGGAAAATGATATCTTTTTAGGAGAGCACCAGCAACCGACAATGGAGAAGACAATAAATATGTTTATGGAGGGGATTATAAACATAAACATGGATGTGTCCGGTATTACCTCGGTAATAAATTATGTTGATGCTTATAACTCAATTATAGATGATGCGGAGTTTATGACAGAAGACAACAAGGTTTTGTTGAAATCTTCAATTCTTGTAGGAGCTTATAGTCTGCAATATTGGGTGAATTATTATGATGGCGTTTATCAATAATTTTTCAGTTGTATAGCAAGCTAAAGAATAGGGACTAATAGTGTAGACCGTTTAAGTTCTGGATTTGCAACTGCATTAATAGATAGATTTTAATCAAAAATTATAGGAATATGAGAACTGTTTTGTTTTTAGGAATGATTCTGTGGGGGTGCGTCTGCGGGGTCGCTCAGGAGTTCAAGGCTGCTTCCCTGTGGGATGCGCATGGTGATGTTAAGGAGATAAAGTATTCTACCAAGGATCCGCTTATGGTACAGAAGAAAATGAAGTTTGACAGGAATGGCAAGCTTAAGAATTCTGTTATTGTGTATAATGCCGATGGCTATCCTCTGGGGCTGGATATGAACATGGGGATGATAAACACGTCTGTGAAGTTTGTGTATTCTTCCGACAATAAGCTGACAGATGTTGATCTCACATCAGCTTATAAGGGGAATGCGCATAAGGATATCTCTTTCGAATATAAAGACGGTGTAATGACCGGAGAGAAAATCAGGTCGGAGGAAAATGGCAAGAAGCAGAAGGAATGGGAGGGAGTCTATACCTTTTCGAATTATGAATATGACGCAAAGGGCAACTGGATTTCTCGCGATGTCAAACTGAAAATTACGGATCTGCCTGACGGAAAGACCGAGGAGACGGCATATAAGGAAACAAGGAAGATAACATACCTGACAGAATGAATCGTGTCAGGCTGTGTGATCAGAACTTGAGATTCTTTAATTGTTCTTTAATTGTAACGAAGGCACCGGTCGCGGAGACCGATGCCTTCGTTTTTGTAATTCTTAGAAACTGTTTCTTATATCAACTCCTGTTTCTCCGTGTCTCCTGTCTCTGGGGAGGGAGAGGAGGGGAGTCGGAAGCGCGAGAGAATGTCGTTGATGCGTGCGGCTATGCGGTCGTTGCAGAGGTTGCCGATGCTACCGGCGTGGGTGTGGCGGATGTGTCTGTCGGGTTTGTATTCCCCTTTCTGCACCTGCATGCCGATTGTCTTGTAGGCATCGCGGAAGGGCATGCCTTCAAGAGCAAGCCGGTTCACATCCTCTACCGTGAAGAGGTAGTCGTATTTCGGATCATCGAGAATCCCGGTGTTCACCCTGATGTGTCCGAGCATGAATTCCGCCATTTCGAGGCAGGAGATGATTTCCGATGTTGCCGGGAATGTCATGTCTTTCAGCAGCTGGAGATCGCGGTTGTAACCCAGAGGGAGGTTCGCGGTAAGAAGGGCGATCTCGTTGGGCAGTGACTGGAGCCGGTTGCATTTGCCCCGCATTATCTCGAACACGTCCGGATTTTTCTTGTGTGGCATTATCGAGGAACCGGTGGTGAGCTCATCGGGGAAGGAGACAAATCCGAAATTCTGACACATCCACATGCATACGTCCATGGCAAGGTGCGAGAGGGTGGAGGCTATCGCGGCAATAGCCATTGCTGCGGCGCGTTCGGTCTTTCCCCGGCTCATCTGCGCCGCCACGACGTTATAATGCATCGATTCGAAGTGGAGGAGGCGGGTGGTCATCTCGCGGTCGAGGGGGAACGAAGACCCATATCCTGCCGCCGACCCGAGCGGATTGCGGTCGGCTATGCGGTATGCCGACCAGAGCAGCTCGAGGTCATCGGAGAAAGATTCGGCGTAAGCCCCGAACCACAGACCGAAAGAAGAAGGCATGGCTATCTGCAGATGCGTGTATCCCGGCATCAGCACATCCTTGTGTCTTTCGGCAAGGTCGAGCAGGGTGTGGCACAGACTGCATGTGGCATGGGCTATTTTCTTCAGCTCGTCGCGCATGAAGAGTTTCAAGTCAAGAAGCACCTGGTCGTTGCGCGAGCGGCCTGAATGGATTTTTTTTCCGAGATCACCGAGCTTTTCCGTAAGCATGAACTCGACCTGGGAGTGGACATCTTCCACACCATCCCCGATGCTGAAACCGCCGTTGCGTATGGTCTCCTTTATTTCCTCAAGAGCAGCGAGGAGGGTTTTCAGCTCCTCCTGCGTAAGAAGTCCGATCGATTCAAGCATGGTGATGTGTGCCATGGAGCCTTCGACATCGTAAAGGGCGAGTCTCATGTCGAGTTCGCGGTCATTGCCGACGGTGAACTTCTCTATCATTTTGTCGGGTTCAAAACCCTTGTCCCAAAGTTTCATCTGAACATTTTTCTTATTAGTTTCGGATATAAAGATATCGCCTGCTCTATCTCGTCGATGAGAATGAACTCGTCGGCGGAGTGGGAGCGGGCGGAATCCCCCGGACCGATCTTGAGCGACGGAATGCCGTGCATCAGCGACATGTCGGAGGTGGTGGGGGATATGAACGGAGTCAGACCCATCTCCGTGGCAGCCCTTACAAGGGGATGCCGCGAGTCGATCACCGAGGCGCGGATGCGTGTGGAACGGGGAGTCAGAACTGAATGGCGGCTTACAGCCTCCTGCAGTATCCTGACCGTCTCTTCATTCGAGTAGGCGTCGGTGGTGCGTATGTCCGCGACCCAGCGGCATTCGTCGGGCACTACATTGTGTTGTCTGCCTGCCTCTATCATGGTTACGGAGATCCGGACAGGTCCGAGAGTCTCCGATTCGTTGCCGAACCGGAAGCCGCGCAACAGAGAAATGTCTTCGATCGCCCGGTATATGGCGTTCACTCCCTCCAAACGTGCCGCATGTCCGGTTATTCCGCGTGTCACGCAGTCGAGAACGACAAGCCCGCGTTCGGCGACGGCGGGCTGCATCCCCGTGGGTTCTCCGACGATCGCCATGTCGGGCACGATGCCGTCGGCTGCAAGAGAGGGGAGGAGCAGGCGCATTCCGTTTTCTCCCCCTACCTCTTCTTCAGCCGAGAGGGCAAGCAGAAGATTCAGGGGTAGGTCCTTGCCGCGAAGCTGCAGAAACGCCGCTATGAGCGACACTACGCTTGCCCCGGCGTCATTGCTGCCGAGTCCGTACAGACGTCCGTTCTCTTCGAACGGGGCAAAGGGGTCGAACGAATAGGAGGGTGCGGGACGGACCGTGTCGATATGGCTGTTGAGCATCAGTACCGGCAACCCCGGAACGAAACGTTCCGGCAGAGCGACGATGTTGTCGGCATAACGCCGGGTACGGACACCATGGTCGCGGAGAAAAGCCTCCACGACATCAGCCGCGGCGTTTTCATCGCGGGAGACGGAGGGTGTGGCGATGAGTGTCCTGAGGAGGTCTGTTGCCTGACGTGTCATAGGCGCACTGTTGTTCCGGTGCAGCCGAGAATGTCGTCACTGCTTTTGACCGTGACGTATCTGACTCCCTTGCGCACCGCGTCGAGGGCATTCTTGATTTTCGGTATCATTCCGGCGGAAATCACACCGCTCTCTTTCAGAGCCGGAAAGTCATCGGGCGTGATGAGGGGAATCACGCTGCTTTTGTCATTTATGTCGGAAAGCACTCCCGGCTGCTCGAAACAGTAGATCAGTTCGGTGTCGCGCACCGACGAAAGCGCCACCGCGACGGAGGAGGCTATCGTGTCGGCGTTGCAGTTCAGGAGCGAGCCGTCGCCATCGTGGGTTATGGCGCACAGCACCGGTGTCATGCCGCTGTCAAGCAAACCGGTCAGCAGCCTGACATTGACCGAGGATGCGTTGATGTCGCCTACATACCCATAGTCAACGGGTTCCGGCGCGCGTCTCACAGCCCTGACCGCATCGCCGTCGGCTCCCGAGAGCCCGACGGCATTGCAGCCTGTTGCCTGAAGCGCCGCGACAACCCGTTTGTTGACGAGTCCGGCGTAAACCATCGTGACGATGTCGAGAGTCCGGCGGTCTGTGACGCGTCTCCCTTCGATCATTGTGACCGGCACATCGAGCGCGGAAGCGAGACGTGTCGCCTCCTTGCCGCCTCCGTGCACTATTATCTTGTCGCCCGACACTCTGTTGAAATCCGCAAGGAATTTGCCCAGAAGCTGCGGGTTGTCAACTACGTTGCCGCCTATCTTGAATATTTTAAGAGTCTGCATTATCAGTCAATATATTAATTCTAAGAAACTGTTTAAATTTAATTGTGAGGTTCATTGAGAGGATTTTATGAGGTGTTTTTACGAGTCGAAGAGGGAGCATAGCGGGCTATGTGACCGATGAGACTCGGTGAAAACAGCCATAAAAGACCTCAAGGAAGCCACAA
>CAMWMW010000088.1 GCA_947175455.1 uncultured Porphyromonadaceae bacterium
GTACAGATAAAGGAAGTGTCTCTGATAAAAGGGCATAAACTCTTTAATGAATACAATGAAGCTATACGTTTGGCAAAACTTATTCTTCGAAGACACGATTATAGTATAAGTAAAACAAGTTCATTGGACGAAAATGTCCCTCCATTTACATTAGATATGTCATTGCTCTATGAGCATTATGTTTATGGATTGCTAAATGAAGCGTACGGAAATAAAATCTCGTATCAGTTCAATGGAAAGACGGGATTCCCTGACTTCCTTTATTGCGCTACTGGATTTAAGGCAATACTTGACACGAAATACATTCCAAAGTATGAGAGTTCATCGCTTGACAATTATATCATACGACAACTAAGCGGTTATAGTAGAGACATTCCTATCCTACGACACCTTGGCTATGAGGATATAGATGAAGAATCTCCTATTCCAAGTGTTCCTTGCGTTATCATATACCCAAAGGAAAGACGCGATGTGAAGAATCCGTTTGCAAATAAGAGACTTCGAGATTTATGCACAACTCCAGTACGTAAGTTGGCAAGGTTTTATAAAATATGTGTTCCACTGCCTGTTATGGGCACCAATAAAATATGGCAAAAGGACTATAGCCAAACTGACTCAGATTGAGGGAATTATAACGGCTCATCTTGCAAAGGTGAACTTTGACCGCGAGGCACTCGACATATGTGTGACGAGTCACACCGCCCGATGCACAGGTATCACCAATATGTATTTGAGTCACAGATACGCCATTCTCCAAATGATGCACGTCAGTGGGCACAAGACACAAAATACTTATATGGACTACACAAAATTTGAAGCAGCAGCTCGACAGGCAGAAGAAACAAGAGGAAAGCAACGTCAGAGGTCATCAAGTCCGCGATGTCTACAACAATTCCAATATTCCCGAAGGCTCCAAACCATAGCCAACACCAACGCTACCGAGGGAAGGATAAGTTTTTCTGCCCTTGAGCATAATCCCTAATAAAATAACCACAAATTGGGGTTGCAATTACTAGAATGAATACTAACAGGGTGTTTTTCCATTCGGATTTATCTGTAAATGTATCATATGTACATAGAGCTCTGATAACTCCAAGTATAGCAACCCCATATAATAGAAGTCCTAAAAAATTGATTAACGAGTAAATAAAGTTCATATCACAATCTAAATAATGGAACATATGAGCCCTGCTACTATGGCAGTTATTGCTAAAAGAATGCTACCGAAGCATCCTCCATTATTCGAAGAAAAACCAGCGCATTCATCTCCTATGGCCTTACGCCCCATTTCCTCATTTATCCGTTTCTGTTCTTTCCAAAATTCCACGAATGACATTAATTCATATGCAGACACATCCTTCCCATATTGCAAGCTAATCCATTGTTTTTGTTTTGTATTGACATCCCAAAAATATATTTCAAGTATATCGGTAACGATGTGTTTTTTCCCTCTGCCAAAACTGGACGCTAATCCCAAAGCAGCTCCCACAATAGGACCACCGAGCAAAACACCCATTCCTATTCTTGCTGCGCGTGAATCGGAACGATTGTACCTTATGGTATCATCGAAACGCCACGCTTCCATTATTATTATCTGTGAATTATGTATGTTGTACTCAATGTTTCCAACATGGATTTTAATCCCATGACTATGACAAAAAATAGATGTGTCTTTAATCTCATGAATGGACGAAAACACACTGCAATTTGTGAATTGTGGGTCAAATTTAACAAGATGACTGCTCCTAACATCTCCAATCATCCAAGGTCCTATATTCAAATCCTTTGGAAAGGATTCTGGACACTTAGCGCTATCTGCAAACGCTTCGATTTCTTCTGGTTTCATAGCCTTTACTTCCCGTAGCTCTGCGAGATAATAGTGTAAAAGAAAACGTGAGCCAACTATGCCACGTTCTAGTTTGACGGTCCTGAGAAAACCTGTGAGCAGATGTAACAATAGCAGCCCACGCTATACGCGTGAGAACCACTATGCTATCCCTTGCTCTGTTTAGTGAATTTCTCAGGTTCTCAAACTACAAGATGAGCATAACGCTTCCTTATTTCAATATGTTGTGGAGTAGCATACACCAATCCGATTGCAAAGTTAATAATAAAATCCCGAATCCCAGCTATATAAGCCCATTAAAAACATCACACTGCGTTCTATATCGTAGTATCTTCGCTTTTCGTTGGCATTGACAGTTCTGGTTCATTGTTGAAAACCATACCACCCGAACCAAAGATTTAACATAATTATAGATTTAAACGTGGTGACCCGGCAAAATTTTCTTTCGGCATAGCGAAAGTGGCAAGCCCATAAGGCTGAGGTCACCACATTTGACTCGATCAAGCCTCATCGAGCTAAAGTTTTTATCGCCAGAATATAGTTAAAGCCACCACTCGCGTATCTATCCATTGCACATAGCAGCTTCTGCCGGAGTCATTATGTCAATGCTTTAGAGCGCGTTTCTTAAATGACTGCGGTTGCGGCTTTCGCTGCGAGGCATATGAGCAACATCAGCATCTCGGCTATGAGGCATATACGTATGGAAACACTCATGTCTTTGTCGGTCAACTGTTTGGGCGTTGAGCCTATATAGGGTTTGTAGACGGCCTTGCCGAAATAGTCGTGAGTACCTCCGAAGCGGCAGTCGAGTATGCCTGCCAGCGCAGCCTCGGGATAGCCGGAATTCGGACTGGCATGACACCTGCCGAACCGCTTTACAAATCCCAGAAGTCTCAGATTGCCGCCGGCAATGACCATCAAAAATGCGGTGAGCCGCGCAGGAATGTAGTTTGCCACGTCATCCATTTTTGCGGCGAAACATCCGAAATCCTTATATCGCTCGCTTTTATATCCGATCATCGAGTCCAGTGTATTCACCATCTTGTATGCCATCATCCCCGGCAATCCCAACAGCAGATACCAGAACATCGGGGCTATGACACCGTCGCTGAGATTCTCGGCAAGTGTCTCCAATGCCGCGGTCTTTATCTCCTGTTCATCAAGGGAACCCGTATCTCTGCCTACTATCCTCGCTACCTGACGACGCGCGGCATCCAGCCCTTCGCGACAGGCGGCAAACACCATCCTGACCTCTTTCATCAGCGTGGTTCCGGCAAGACAATAGAACACACCAGCCGTTTCTATCGCAATACGGACATACGGATACGGAGACAAAAGCCTCAGCAGAAGCCACACCATACCGAACAACGACAATACGAGCGACAACGACATCAATGCTCCTTTCAGCCTGCGGTCAGCACCTTTGTTGAGACGGTGTTCGAAAAAGGAAACAGCCTTTCCGTATCCCACCACCGGATGCGGCAGACACGCGGGGTCTCCGAACATGCGGTCAAGAATCCATCCCGCAAGCAAGGGCAAGACAGCCGCCATGTATAAAATCATCTCATCCATTCCTCCACAGCTTTTATCAACATGTCATTTTGCGCGGGACTCTGCGCCGCAACGCGGAAATATCTTTCATCCAGGCCTTCGAAGTTGGAAGCATCCCTGACAAGTATGCCGTGCTTGTCCACAAGATACTCCTTCAGTTCCGCAGCCGTTCCCTCCGGAAGACGACATAGAATAAAATTGCAGTCTGTCGCGGAACATTCGATACCCATCCCCCTGAACGCTCCGGCAATACGCAAAGCCTCGGCGTGCAGTCCGGCTGCGTCGATGATATAATCGGCATCATGCATGAGCAGGTATGAGCCCGCCTCTATGGCAAGCGTGTTCACAGCCCATGGCATCCCTTTGTCTCTGACCGCCGCCGCTATCCCCGCCTCCGCCACCATATAGCCGATCCGCAGACCCGGAACGGCATACCGTTTCGTAAGAGAACTCAAGAGAACCACATTCCCCGTCTCCACAGCTTCCTGCGGGGAGAGCACCGGCAGGGCGGTGTAATCGGCATAAGCCTGATCTACAATAACCCATGCCCGGGCGGCATTATTCGCATTCGACCGGACTTTCCTGTCTCCCAACTTATCTGAAAGATCAAAAACCAGAGATTTATCCAGAACCTCCCCTGTCGGATTATTCGGGCTGCACAGCCACGCAAGATCCGCAGTTGCCGGAATATCCGCCACCTCTTTTACGAAACGTATGTCATGCCCGAAACTGCGGCAGGCATCCTGATACTCCCTAAAGGCAGGTATACGGATAGCCGACACACATCCGCTGAAAATATGCGCGATGCGATACATAGCGTCTGTCGCTCCGTTTGTGACAACCACGTTTTCCGCCCTGACTCCTATTTTCCGGGCAATCTGTCTCTCCAGCGAATATGGAGCCGGTTCCGGATAACTTCCTATCTTCGGCATTACCGAATGGAGACAGGAAATCAATCCCGAGTGGTCTGAATCCGAGATTATATTGGTGCTGAAATTATGCCTGACCTTTTCGCCATAACGATAAAGGTCATCTCCGTGCCCTTCAATCATCTTCTCTCATTATTTTATACAGCAGTTCGATGTCAAGACACTCGCGGAGTCTTGCAGACAAGGCGTCATATTGCCTTTCTTTATATTTGCGGTATGGTTCGGTTTCACTCTTCAACGGCAAACCCCTCTTTCGGGCATGGGGAGCGAGCAGACGGTCTGTCACTTCCTGATTGTCGAGTATGCCGTGAATATAGCTTCCCATCACTCTGTCACCGGCAATACACCCGTCATATGAGCCATCGTTCTTCACTACCAGCGGACATGCATTCCCGGAGACCTCGGTCTCCCCCATATGGATTTCATAGCCATAGCCGGTCTCTTCGCAATCTTTCATGACAAATTCCACACGTCTGACGGTCTTGTTACCCCTCAGCACGGTACATGTCGGGAGCAGGCACAAACCTTCTTCGGCTGCCGCCTCGCCTTCCACCCCGTCGGGATCGGTGATTTCACGACCCATCATCTGGTATCCACCGCAGATTCCCATGACGGAACAGCCACGTGCCGCGGCGGAGATCACGGCATCATCACACCCCTTTTCCCGCATGGCGCGGAGATCGCCTATCGTGTTTTTACTCCCCGGAAGTATGATTACATCTCCCTTTGCCAGTTCTGACGGGTCATCTGTAAAATACAGGTGCACACGCGAATCCCGGGAAATGGTGTCAAAATCGGTAAAATTCGAGATATGCGGCAAAGCCACCACAGCCACGTTAATCCTGTTTTCCTCTGTGTGGACTGTAGATTTTTTCATCAGTGATACAGAATCCTCCTCCTCGATATGAATGTCATCGAGATACGGCACTACTCCGATTACGGGTACTCCGCAGATTTCCTCCATCTGGCGGCGCCCCTTTTCGAAGAGTTTTTCATCACCGCGAAACTTATTCACTATGATACCTTTGATATGTCTGCGGTCTTCCTCAGTCTGAAGCATTATGGAACCGTATGCCGAGGCAAACACGCCCCCCCTGTCTATGTCGGCTACAAGTATCACTGCCGCGCCCGCATATCTCGCCATCGACATATTCACGATGTCGGAGTCGCGCAGATTCAGTTCCGCGATGCTGCCGGCACCTTCCATTACAATGGGATTATAGCGGGAGGAAAGACGGTCAAAGGCGGCATGCACCTCTTTGCGCAACGGTTCCTTGTTCTCTTTTCTGAAATATTCATAAGCATCCTTGTTGCCGACGGGAAGACCGTTGAGCACTACCTGCGAGGTCATGTTACCCGAGGGTTTAAGAAGCACGGGATTCATCTCCGACATGCACTCCACCCCTGCCGCCTCTGCCTGCACCGCTTGAGCGCGCCCTATCTCCAGTCCGTCAGGCGTCACATAGGAATTCAACGCCATATTCTGCGCCTTGAAGGGCGCGGGATGATAACCGTCCTGCAAAAATATGCGGCACAATCCTGCGGCAAGCACACTTTTGCCGACATCGCTCCCGGTGCCTCCGAGCATTATTGGTCTGAGTCTTTTTTTCATTTTTCCGATAATCCTGCTTTTCCGAATCGTTTCCACCTTTCATTATCCACCCCTTCATCGCAGTTTGTCTCCCGAGCCATGGCAAAAAGAAGATCTGAAAGACGATTGACATACCTCAGCAACTCCTCTTCAACCTTATCCTCGCAGTCGAGCTGCCACAGACGGCGTTCGGCACGACGGCACACCGTGCGTGCGTGATGAAGGAACGCAGCGGCTCTGCATCCTCCGGGAAGCACGAAATCCTGACTCATGCATCCCTTCTCACTGATTGCGTCAAGCCGCCTTTCAATCGTCCCGACAGCATCCGCAGGCAACCGGCGCGGATTGACGCCACGCGATTCCGACGGAGTCGCCACAATGCTCATCGCGGTCATCAGATTTACCTGTATGTCGCGCAATAGAGCGTCCTTTTCCTCATCGTCAATAAACGACCGTACTATGCCTATCAGGCTGTTGAGCTCATCGAGCGTACCGTTTGCCTCGATGCGGATATCCGTCTTCGAAACCCTTGCGCCGCCATGAATGCCGGTCGTTCCCGAATCACCCCTGCGTGTGTATATCTTCATATAATCCTGAAATATCTTTTTGTCCGAAATAGAGATGCGTATATCCGGCTATGGCGTTTCCGCACCGATACAACGGTGTGGAGACCCGTGTTCCTCTTACATCATACTGCTGCGCCGGATATATATATTCTTTGATTCCATCCTCTTCAATAACGGACGAATAGTGAAATTCATGTCCGCGTATCGAGAAGTTTTTTGCTTTTACGCTCCGGTATCCGAGGTGCAGACGCGCACCTTCCATTGTAGCGCGCAACGGCAACACACCGCACATCTCCGCGCCATCTATCTCTTTGCCGAGATAGAGCATCCCTCCGCATTCGGCAAGCGCGTATCCTCCTCGATTTATATAATCCTTTATCGACTTCCTCATCGTGACATTGGCGGCAAGACGCATAGCATATAGTTCGGGATACCCGCCGGGAAGATAAAGGAATCCGGCCTCGGGCATCCGTTCGTCGCGCAAAGGGGAGAATCTCAC
>CAMWMW010000089.1 GCA_947175455.1 uncultured Porphyromonadaceae bacterium
TATGCGCTGGCTGAGCTCATAGGGGGCTGTGATAGGCTTGATGCTCTCCTATGCGTTTGATGGAACCACTCCGATAATCTTTTTCGGATCTATCTTAAGCACGGTGCTGCCGATACGGTCTGACGGCTTGTAGATAGGAATCTCTCTGCGGTGAGGGGGATCCAGCGGCACGTAATTGTCATGGAATCCTCTGAAAGAATTTCTGTAATATGAGGAATATTCGATTATCACCTTCTTGGCAAGCTGCGCGATGGTCGGAGTCATGCCGAGTCCGGCGCCTAAGATAACCTCGCCGTTGGGACTCATCTCGGTAGCCTCGATGATGGCGACATCTATGTCGCCATAAAAACCGTAACGCATATCCTGCGACAGGTGGCTCAGATGAAGATCGAAATAATTCATCTCGGCGGAATTGAGCGACTTGCGCATGTCGCCGTGGCTCTGATAAGGCGTGCGTATTGCCACTGCGTTGGCGCGGGCAAGCTCGCCATCGACATGATCATTGGTCGATGCGCCCGTAAACACATTGATCTTGAAGGGCTTTCCCTCCTCATGAAGTTTCTTGGCGCGTTCTGCCAATGCAACCGTCACTACTTTCGGAGTACCGGAAGCGGTGAAACCTGAAAAGGCTACATTATCACCGTTCTTGATATAACTGGCGGCCTCTTCTGCCGTGATAAATGGGATACTCATGATGTAACGTTATTAGATTGATGGTTCTTTATCGTTTTTAGTGTTGCTTAGATTAAAGCATTTATGTAATTTTGCACAAAAGTAATAAATTTATGCAAGAAAATACTATAAAGAATAGATTTTTTATTCCGGATATCGATAAAAATTGCACGGTTTCCAAAAAAGTGCGCATCGAGACTTACGGATGCCAGATGAATGTGGCTGATTCTGAGGTCGTAGCGGCAATGATGGAAATGGCGGGATACGAGACTACCGAAAACGACACGGAAGCAGCCGCTGTCCTCCTTAACACTTGCTCCATACGCGACAACGCGGAACAGAAAATTTATTCACGCATAGCATACTGGAACTCCATGCGGCGCAAGCTGGGACGCAACATCATTATCGGCGTGATCGGATGCATGGCGGAGCGTCTCAAACAGGAGCTGATAGACAGGCATGGAGTGGACATCGTAGCCGGTCCGGATGCATATCTTGACCTCCCGAACCTTGTGGCGGCGGCGGAAACCGGTGCCCCGGCAATCAACATAGACCTCTCGACTACCGAGACATACCGCGACATCGTTCCCAGACGGATCGGCTCTAACGGTGTCTCTGGATTCATCTCGATAATGCGGGGATGCAACAATTTCTGCTCTTATTGCATTGTGCCATATACCCGGGGACGCGAACGCTCCCGCGAACCGCAAAGCATTCTCCGCGAACTCGCAGACCTGCGTGACCGCAATTTCAAGGAAGTGACTCTTCTCGGACAGAATGTAAACAGCTATAATTTCACATCGGAAGACGCTGATGCCGTAGACTTCCCAGCTCTGCTCGAGATGGTGGCAAAAGCCGCGCCTGACATGCGAATCCGCTTCACCACCTCCCACCCCAAGGACATGAGCGACCGCACTCTTGAAGTAGTGGCGAAATACCCCAATATCGCACGCCATATCCACCTCCCCGTGCAAAGCGGAAGCAACTCCGTACTGAAGGCGATGAACCGCAAATACACACGCGAATGGTACCTTGACCGTGTGGCGGCAATCAGGCGAATCATACCCGATGCCGGACTCTCTACCGACATGTTCACCGGTTTCCACAATGAAAGCGAGGAAGACTTCCAGCAGACGCTGTCTTTGATGCGCGAAGCCGGTTTCGACTCTGCGTTCATGTTCAAATATTCCGAGCGTCCCGGCACGCTTGCCAGCCGCGAAATGCCCGACAACATTCCGGAAGATGTGAAGATTGACCGTCTGAACCGCATGATTGCGCTGCAGAACAGCCTTTCGCTCGAAAGCAACCGCAAAGACATAGGGAAAGAATTTGAGGTGCTGGTTGAAGGAACATCCAAACGCAACGCCGATGAACTGTTCGGACGCACTTCCCAGAACAAAGTGGCGGTATTCCCCGCATCAGGAGTGCATCCCGGCGATTTCGTCCGCGTCCGCGTCAATGACGCCACCTCCGCGACCCTCCTCGCCGAACTCATCTGAAAGTTTTACAAAAACAATATACTGAAAGACAATTTCCCGACGGGAGGTTGTCTTTCAGCATATTGTTACTTACCAAAATACCGGCATCAGGCAAGCCTCAGGATATGCATCAGAATGGACTCGCCTCCCGAATATGGATAAGGCAACAGGCATAAGGCAAGAATAAGCACAATAAAGAAAAATGCTGTCAAGGCGATACTCCAATTCACCAGTGATTCAGGAATGCCGCCCAAGAGTCTGCGCGTTTTCTCTGAACGCAAGTTCACCCCCGGAGCACTCCCCCTTTCATTATCCGATACATCTTCTTTCTTCATATCATAAAATTTATGCGCCCAATTCGAGCTGGTTCTTAATGAGATGAAAGTAGACACCTTTCCTGTCTATCAGCTGGGAGTGTGTGCCGCTTTCGGCGATTTTTCCTTTATCCAGAACGATGATGCTGTCTGCATTCTTAACCGTCGACAGCCGGTGAGCCACCACTACCACGGTCCGCCCTTTATAAAAATCCGACAGATTCTCCACTATCATCCGTTCGTTTTTAGCGTCCAGTGAATTTGTTGCCTCGTCAAGAAAAATAAAACGGGGATTCTTATATACCGCACGGGCAATCAATATCCTCTGTTTCTGCCCCTGGCTCAACCCCGTTCCGTCCCTCCCTATTTTTGTGTCATATTTCAGAGGAAGACCCATCACGTAATCATGAATCTCCGCAATCTCCGCGGCATGAACAAGGCGGTCTTTGTCTATTTCGCCGTCATCTACTGCAATATTCCTCGCTATCGATTCGGAAAATATCACTCCGTCCTGCATCACCACTCCGCAGTTCTGCCTCCATCGTTTTAAATTATATGCGTTGATATTTTCTCCGGCAATCCTGATTTCTCCTCCGTTAACATTATAATATCCCAACATCAGCTTTATGAGTGTGGTCTTTCCGCTGCCCGAAGATCCCACAATCGCAGTAACTTTGTTTGCCGGGATTTTGAAAGAGACAGAATCGATCGTGTTCTCAATCGCATGAATATTGTATTTGAAAATCACATCATCAAACTCTATGTCCATCTTCCCTGCCAATGATTTTATACGAGTCCTGTCTGTCTCCTCGTTTTCACCACGGTGTATTTCGTTGATTCTCTCAAGCGACAGCCTGACATCCTGCAAGGAATAGATGAAGGTCATCAATTGATCAACAGGTGAATTCAACTGCCCGATTATATATTGCACAGCAAGCATCGAACCCAATGTCATGTTTCCATTGATGACAGCCGATGCCGCCAGAACAGTTATTATTATATTTTTGACCTCATTTATAAAAACAGATCCGACCTCCTGCGTCTGTTTAAGTTTCAGGGATTTAAGCTGAATGCCGAACAATTCTGTCTGAGCATCTTCCCATTCCCATCTGCGTCGCTGTTCACAATCCTGCAACTTGATCTCCTGCATCGCCGTAATAAACTGATAAGTCTTGTTGTTGGAATCAGCCTGCTTTTCGAACATTTCATAATCCAGGACCTTGCGTTTCTTGAGAAACAGGCTCATCCATAATCCGTAAATTATGCTTCCTCCCAAGAAAACACAGAAAATCAATTTATCGTAAAGCAGGAGAACAATACCGAAAACAAAGAAGCTCAAAAATGAAAACACCACTCCAAGCAACTGACCTGTAAGGAAAGACTGCACACGTTCATGATCTCCCATGCGCTGCAGCAGGTCTCCCATCAGTTTTGTATCGAAGAAAGACATCGGAAGTTTCAGCAGCTTGATAAAGAAATCACTCACAAGAGAGAGGTTTATCCTTATGGAGATATGCAGAAGCAGCCACCTGCGAATAAAATCGGTAGACACCTTCCCTGTCACTATAAACAATTCCCCTAAAAGCACAAGCCATATGAACCCTATATCCCTATGCTTTATCCCGACATCCACAATCGCCTGTGTGAGAAAGGGGAGAATAAGCTGCAGCACGCTTCCCAAGAGCAGTCCGGCTACAATCTGAAGAAAATATTTCCTGTAATGAAGCACATATCCCCACAGAAACCGGAAAGAATGTCTGTCTTTCTCTTCATATTCTTTCTGACAGCCGAAACGGTCCGTTTTAGTCAGGAACATTGCCACGCCCTTGTCTTCCCCCTGACTATGAGTCGACAGCCACATATCGGAAAACTCCTCTCTGTTCAGACATATTTTACCCTTTCCCGGATCCGCGATATAAAATTTCTTGCCGTGCCTCACCTTGTAAAGCACTACATAATGGTTCTGCCTCCAATGCAGAATACACGGAAACGGAGCATTTTCTATCTCAGACAACGATGCGCGGCAACACACCGGGTCGAAACCCAATTGTGTTGCCGCATCGTTTATCCCTTTCAGCGATACGCCGGCATTTGACGCCTGGCAAAATTCAGAAATGAATGCAAGCGAATAATCAATGCCGTAATAACTGCAGATCATGCGCAGACACGTCGCGCCACACTGCATTGCATCGCTTTGTATGTATATGGGAAATGCCTTGCCCATTAAGAAACTGTCTAAAATTGCGAACCGACATTGGCATTCTCGGTCTGCAACGTTACCTTACGCACCTGCTTGCCGGTGCTGAAGCGGAAGATGGCTGTAAATTCCAGCATATTGTTCTTGCGGAATTGCTCATTGCCCCAGCCGGTCTGAATCATGTTGGGAGAATGCATGCGATACTTCCAGTCTCCTTTGGTTATATGCACAGGCAGGAAATAGCTCAAAGCAAGTGTCAGTTTTTTATTAAGTAAATTTTTCTGCACGCCAAGCATGATGTCATCGGTAACTACCCGTTGATAAGTCTGCGGAGTGACGTAACCGCTTCCATCCACACTATATGATAATGCAACATTCACATCCTGTTTCTCCAGATTATATGATAAAAATAATGAAGCGGAAGGTGTCCAGACCTTATTGCTGTAATTTTCATAAGAGGCATAATTGTGCGTAATCTTTCCGTCAAGATATAATGAGAAATATCTCGACAAATCTTGCTGGAAATTTAAGCCGATTGAAAGAGCATTCGATTTCCCGTTCTGGTATTTTCCTGCCGCATAATAAAACATCTTGCCGGAATCCTCTGTCGTCATGGAGGCAGCCGAATAAATATTGAATACACCCGTATTCGTAAACTGATAATCGGCATACAACATCAGTTTCCGCCAGAATGTAAGCCTCAAAGATGCCCATTGCGTGGTGATGGGCTTTAGATCCGGATTACCCTCCTGATATTTATACATGTTCACGAACTGACCATAATCCATCAGCTGGGAGAGCGACGGTGTGCCTGTCTGCATAAGATATGACGCGCGGAGAGCAAATTTTTGAGTGGGAACCCAATTGATTATACCCTGTAAACGGGGCATCACCTTGGTTACATGAATATCTCCGGTCTTATTGGAATATGCCGAAATACCTCCGTTAAATGTAAAAAACAATTGGCGTGATGGCACATACTGGACACTCGCATACAGATTATCATTGACAATAGTATTCTCGGATACCGGATCGCCGGTGTAATAATCCTTCTCATTAAAATCCGTAACATAAACATAATTGGAGAATCCCAAATACCATTTATATTCACCAAACCATCTGTTAACATCTACGCCTCCCCAGAAATAGCCGGTTTTATCTTTTCTGTCATAAAGCAAATGATAATCGTCCGTACGATCCAGGTCATAATAAGACCTCCATCCGTTGAATGCATAATTCGCCGACAAGTCAAGATTCCATTGTCCGAATCTTCCCAGATAATTAAGACCGAACGTGTTCGACAGATTATTCCTGCTTTCGGATTGCGCATGTAATCCCACGTGCTCCTCGTTGCCGTGGTCGAGCACTATC
Source organism: uncultured Porphyromonadaceae bacterium (assembly GCA_947175455.1). GTDB lineage: Bacteria > Bacteroidota > Bacteroidia > Bacteroidales > Muribaculaceae > Lepagella. The sequence goes on from CAMWMW010000089.1 coordinate 6,033, forward strand.
ATCTGGTAGTCGTAAGTATTTTTTCTTGTCCAGGGGTTTATCTGCCATTGAAAGGAAAGTTTATGATTGGGATTGAACTTATAATCGGCAGCTAAATTTACTTTCAGATTATTCAAGCTCTTAAGCGTCTGAGGATCTTTTTTATCCCTCTCCAATTGAATTTCCAAGTAATCGCTCATCGGATAATCGGTACTTGTATATTCATTAGAGCCATTCTTCGACCATTGCCAATTCGACAATGCCGTCACTGTCAATTTATTGAACATATACGTCCCGTCAAGATACGTAAGGTTCTTTGTAAAGTCATTCCCTTTACCGTTGTTTCCGTCAGGCATTATGTCAATAGTCTCCCGCACATTCGTCTCAAAACCGGTATAATTCGGTTTTGAATGAAAATTGATCAGCACATCAAAACCGGTATACTTACCTCCCGGCTGCGGAACCACATCAATTCGGTCAAACCTGTCGGGAGATTGTCTCTTAATATAAGATGCATCTTTCTGTAGGCTGTCAACAAGAAGCACCACATTGCTTGAGCCTAAATATGTAAGAGCCTCCGTAAAAGGAAGATAATGCATACCATTGATTTTACGTAGCAATTCACCGGCAGTACGCGAACCTCTTCGCATATCTTTCGTAATGACATATGACTCTGCATTTCCGTGCCTTGTGATATTGTTTGCCTCCACAACAAGCTCTTTAAGATCCCTTGTTTTAGATATTGAATCGGAAGCTACTGAATCTGCCGACAATACATTTGACTCCATTGAATTTACACTCAATGGTGACGCCTGCTTAGCCATGCAGACAATCGGCATAATAGACAAAAATAAAACTACTGAGAAAATCCGATGATATTGATTTACGTGTGTTTTACTAATCATATCTTACATTTTGAAGTTGTTTAAACTAATTTGATTTGTGAAATTTTTTAAGGAAAATAACGATA
>CAMWMW010000090.1 GCA_947175455.1 uncultured Porphyromonadaceae bacterium
GTCTTAGCTTAAATATGATGATGATGCGCAGCCGACGAAGCCGGTTGTAGTCTTGTCATGCATGCTTAAGCGATACATAAACCAGACGGCCGGCTTCCAAGTCGGTCGTCTGGTTTTTACGTGAATAAACAATAATCAACAAGCAATAAGTAAGATTTATGGATTACAAGAAATTAAGATTCGCCACACGGCAGATTCATGCCGGACTCAATCATTCCGAGCCGACAGGCTCCAGAGGCATTGCGATTTACCCCACATCGGCATATCGTTTTGAATCATGCGGATATGCTGCGGATCTGTTTGAACTCTCGAAAGCCGGAAACATATATACCCGCCTTCAGAATCCAACAACCACAGCGTATGAAGAGCGTATCTCCGCTCTTTATGGAGGCGTAGGAGCAATGGCGTTGTCCTCCGGCATGGCGGCTATACTCGTTACTGTCACTTCTCTGGCTTCTGCGGGAGACAATATCGTGGCTTCTCCGTTGCTCTATGGCGGAACCTACAACCAGTTCCGTCATACATTGCGGAGACTTGGCATAGAGGTGCGTATTGCTCCCGACACGACTCCGGAGTCGGCAGCCAGGCTTTTAAATGACCGGACGCGCGCTGTCTTTATCGAGAGCATGGGCAATCCGACATGCGAGGTGCCCGATCTGGAAGGGTTTGCGAGAATCGCGCATGAAGGGGGAGTGCCATTGGTTGTCGACAACACCTTCGGGGCGGGAGGATACCTGTGCAATCCGTTTGAATGGGGCGCGGACATTATCGTTGATTCGGCTACGAAATGGATCAACGGTCATGGCACCGCAATGGGCGGTATAATTGTAGACAAAGGATCCTTCCCTTGGAATAACGGTAAATTCCCGCAGATTGACGGACCATCGGAAGGTTATCATGGTCTGAATCTTTATGAGGCGTTTGGAAACGCGGCGTTCATCGTCAAGTGTCGCGTAGACGGACAGCGCGATCTGGGCACCTGCCCTTCGCCGTTCGACAGTTATCTGATGCTTCTTGGTCTGGAGACTCTTTCTTTGAGAGTCGGACATCAGGTGGAATCCACCCGCAGACTGGCTGAATACCTCAGGGAGCATCCGAAAGTAAAGAAGGTAAGCTATGTCGGTTTTGAGGATCATGCCTCCTGTGCCAATGCGAAGAAATATTTTCTATCCGGGGCGTCAGGTGTGCTTAATGTCGAACTTGAAGGAGACATTGACACAACCGTGAGGTTCGTAGAGTCTCTTGAGCTCGCGGCGCATATGACCATGATCGGAGACTCAATCACCGTAGTCACGCATCCCGCCTCGACCACACACAAGCAATTGTCGGAAGACGACAAGAAGGCGGCAGGCGTCACGCCGACATTGCTCCGCATATCATTGGGTCTTGAAGATGTGGAAGATATCATATCGGATTTTGAACAGGCATTCGGCAAAACAGGATTATGACAGGATATTATCATCACGATGCACCCTTCCTTCTGGAGTCGGGGGAGAAACTGAGCGAGCTTGTGATAGCCTACCACACATACGGCACTTTGAATCAGGACAGGTCCAATGTCGTGTGGGTGTGCCATGCGCTGACTGCCAACAGCGATGTCGCCGACTGGTGGCCGCATACCGTTGAATCGGGATGTTTCCTTGATCCGGACCGTTGGTTTGTGGTATGTGCCAATATCATAGGGTCTTGTTATGGAACGACAGGTCCGTTGTCGGAGAATCCGGCAACGGGAGAACCATATTACAGCGATTTTCCGCTCGTGACTATCCGCGATATCGCCAATGCCCACTGTCTGCTCGCATCGCACCTCGGAATCGGCAGGATACACGCCCTGACGGGAAGTTCTGTGGGGGGATTCCAGGCTCTTGAATGGATTGCCGCCGAGCCGGAGAGGTTCGACAAACTGATACTGATAGCCACGGATGCAAAGGCTTCGCCCTGGACAATAGCCATCGACGAGACTCAGCGCATGGCTATCGAGGCAGACCGCACATTCGGCGGGAAGTCTCCCGATGCAGGAATGGCGGGCATGGCGGCGGCAAGAGGAATCGGTCTGCTTACATATAGGGGAGGCAACGGCTATAATCTCACGCAGTGTGACGCGGCAGGTTTCAATCCCGTCTCAGACATTCACCGGGCGTGCACGTATCAGAGATATCAGGGTGAAAAGCTTTGTCGCCGGTTCAACGCCTATTCCTATGTGTCGATTCTAAATTCGTTCGATACCCATGACATCGGGCGTGGCAGGGGTGGTGTCGCGGCGGCACTTGCCGGAGTGACCGCCGATTCTATGGTCATCGGACTCTCTTCAGATATCATCTTCACTCCTGCGGAGATGAAAGAACTTTCGGCGATGCTGCCGCGTTCCGTTTACCGGGAGATAGACTCCGCTTTCGGGCACGACGGATTTCTGGTTGAACATGAACAATTGAACAACATCTTAAAACCGTTTATTGAAGGATGAACCATAAAATAAAAATAGGACTCTTCGGCTTCGGCACCGTCGGGCAGGGAGTGTATAGAGTAGTGAACCGGGCGAAAAACGCCCATGCTGAAATACGTAGGATATGCGTGCGGGATACGGCTAAAAAGAGGGATGTGGAAGTTCCCGAAGGTGTGTTGACCGACAGGGCGGAAGACCTGTTTGAAGACCCGGAGATAAATCTTATTGTAGAGGTTGTCGATGATGCGGAGGCATCTTACCGTATCGTCACTGCGGCGCTAAGAGGCGGAATACCCGTGGTTTCCGGCTCCAAGGCGATGATTGCGGAACATCTCCCCGAACTTATCAGACTTCAGCATGAATACCGCACCGCAATGCTCTATGATGCTTCCTCATGCGGCTCGATACCAGTGATCAGGAATCTTGAGGAATATTACGACAATGACCTGCTTCTTGAAGTGAAAGGGATTCTTAACGGCTCTTCAAACTATATTCTCTCACGCGTGTTCGATCATGGCGAGGATTATTCCGGGGCGTTGCTCAAGGCTCAGAAACTCGGTTTCGCCGAAAGTGACCCGACATTCGACATAAGCGGCAAAGACTCCCTTTACAAGCTCATAATCATCACTGTCCATGCTCTCGGAGTCTATATTAAACCTGAAGATGTCTTCACATACGGGATTTCCACCATTCATGATGCGGATATCCGTTATGCGAGAGAAAAGGGGGTGAAGATAAAGCTTGTGGCGCAGGTTGTCAAGGTGGATGAATCGAGGTTCACAATGTTCGTGATGCCTGAATTTGTCAGTCCGTCAAGATATATCTACAGTGTTGACAACGAATACAACGGTGTTGTGATAAGGGGTGAATGTTATGACCGGCAGTTTATGTTCGGCAAAGGAGCCGGAGGGTTGCCTACGGCATCCTCCATTCTTAGCGACATAATGGCGCGGCGGCACGGTTACAGATATGAGTATAAAAAGATGGGATATATGGACACACCGGAATATACCACCGATGTCCGGCTTAAAGTCTACATACATTATGAGACAACCGATATCCCCGGAAAGATGGTATTCGAGCGGATACATGAGAAATACACGTCATCTGCCGGCAATTACATCATAGCGGATATCTCGCTGCGGAATCTTGCGCGTTACAGGTCTCTTCTTGATGCCCCTGACATATTCCTTGCCAACATACCTGTCTTCTTTCTCGACAAAGATGACTGACCCCCTGTTTGTTAAGGAGTGGGGTCTAAGGTTTGCCGTCAAGGATGTGCAGGTTGGGGGTGAAACCGTCCGCACAGGCAGCTATGACTGCTTGTGCATATTCTGAAGAGGTATGTATGAAGACTTTGCGTTCCGGGTGCATGCGTGCCAACAGAAGAGCCAGCTCTCCGTACCCTTTCTGACCGTCAATATATATATCCCCAGAATTTGCGTAGTCTTGCAGAATTTCAGTCTTGGAGCGGATCTTTTTCAAGGCTTTTCGGGCGGAAGCCTCGATTTCTCTTCCTTTGTAAAGATATCTTCCCATGACGCACTCCATGGCGTACGCGAGTTCCGTCTGGTTCTTTTTACGTCGGATGTCGGAGCGGTTGAAATCGTATCTTCCGGTCAACACACTCCCAAGTGTGACAGGATAGGGACGAGGCGAACCGTCGCTGCGGCGTGTGAGCCATTTGAAAAGCAGCGGCGGGAAAAGATATGCCATGAGGACAACGGAAACCATACCCACTACCGTCACTTCGCCAAGCGAACGCATTGCCGGGTGCTTTGCAACCAGAAGTGTGCCGATGCCGATGAACATTATCAGTGCGGACACGATGATGCTGTTTTTGTATGACTGCAGCAGTTTGCGGCGACAGGCGAATTCATATGTGAGACCTTCCGTCATGAAGATTGTGTAGTCGTCACCCTGACCGAATATGAAAGTTGCAAGAATCACATTGACGATATTGAATTTTATCCCCAGAATACCCATGATGCCGAGAATCCAGATCCAGCTGAAAGCCATCGGCAGGAATGAAATCAGGGCAAGTTCGATGCTTCCGAGTGAAATCCACAGGAATATGAACACTATGAATCCGCAAGCGATCCCTATATAGTTGAAATCATCAGAGAGCGTGTCGGCAATTGATCCGTTCATGCTCCTTACATCAAACACCAGCCCTCCGAATTCACGCTGTCCCGACAAAGTGTCTTTTATCTCTTCTGCAGATGATAGAGGCACTTCGATTACCTGAACGATGGATTTGCGTCCCGACTCCGGGTCTTCGCTTATGTTGCCGGCGAATACAGAGGTATATAATTCGTTGAAGTTTTCGAAATCCTGCGGAGCATAGTCAGCTGAAATCGCATCGTTGAAAGGGGAGAAAGCTTCCGGACTGAATCCGTGGCGCAGAGCCGCCTCCGTAAGCGGTGTTGCGGCTGACTCCCGGTATTTTCCGGCAAACTCATTCCATCTGGCAAGACGCCGGACCTGTTCTTCTCTGGATGTCAGGAATGAGTTGACCTCATTGCAGCGCGTAACCATGCCTGCTTTGACGAGAGAATCAACGGTTTTGCCGATTATTCCGCTTTGAGAGAGGGCTTCGTTCCATGTTGTGCCGTTGCTGACGATATAAAGATTTTCCGTATCGCCGTTCTGATTTGCGAGACTTGAGAAATACTCCAGATCAGCTTTCTGCTCATCTGTCATATAGTTGATGTTGCGCATGTCTGAATCGAATTCGGTGCGCAGGCTGAAAAATCCGAATATGACGGTGAGAACAAGTACTCCCCAAACTATCCGGTGATTGTTTTCAAGCGACAATCCCGCAAGGCGTGTTATAAGACGCGGGTCCCCGGCGGGTCTGTCTGTCGTTTTCCGTGTTTTCACAGCGTGAGGGAGGAATATGAGCACGAACAGTATTGTGCCGGCGAGCAGAAGAGAAGCGAACAGTCCCAGGTCGTGAAGCGCGGGAGCATTCAGAGGCACCAGACACAGGAATGCGCCGACTGTCGTTATGTTTCCCACCACAAGAGGAGATATGATTTCCTTAAACGCGGATCTTGGCTGTGTGCTGTCTTTAAGATGGTCTATGAGATGCAGCGGATAGTTCACGGCGATGCCGAGAATCACCGAAGCGATTCCTATCACGATAATTGACACGGAATCGTAAAAGAGTGCGATTGTGCCCATGGCAAAAAGCCATCCCCAGCCTATGGATACGAGAATCAGCAGAATGTTTCTCAGATTACGGAACACGTATATGAGCAGCAGCAATATAAGTATGCCGGCGATGCTGATTGCGAGGATGCTGTCGCTTTTGATGCGGCGAGCGTTTTCCGCAGCTATTACAGGACCGCCTATGACATGTATGTCGAGGTTGCTGTTCTCTTTTTCGGTCATAGACACCGCGTCTTCCAGCATCGCCGCAAGCGAGGCGTTGTGTTCCGATTCGTGTGCTCCGAATGCGGATTCGAGAATTACGATTGCCTTTTTCGCATCAGGCGAAAGAATATATCCGTCGTATGTGTCGAAATTTATCGGCATACCGCCGTTTTTCAACCTTTCCGGCACAGGGGAAAAGAGATTGAGCGGATCCCGGGATATATTTCCTGCCAGTATGCCCGATGAAGGGAAGAGCAGCATCTGCTTGTCTTCTCTAATCTGCCGGTCGATATATCCCGGATCTGACAGAAGGGAGTCGATTCTCGCGTAATCCTTGTCAGTCAGGAAATAAGGTATGTTTTCATAAATGAAATCAGAGATTCCGAGCATCTTCTCCATGTCGATTTCCTTGATCATACCGCTGAGAAAGCCGAGAGAATCCAGCCGCTCGATGCTCGCTGCGAAAGCCTCGACACCATCCGCAAGTTCCTGAGGGTCTGTATACGTAGTGTCGCGGGTGGAGATGACTGCATATATTTTGTCAGCACCGGAGATGTCCTGATATACCGACATTGCTGTATGGTTCTTTTCATCAAGCGGAAGGAAATCGGATATGTCCTCCTTGTATCCGAGTCTCAGAAACGACAGCACAAGTGCTGTCGTGGAGACCAGAAACAGTCCCCACGCAAGCAGCGGATATCGCTTGAAAAGGTCATAGAGACGAAGCATAGGTTTTTCTGTTGTCGATGAATTTGACCGGTTTGCGGTTGCTGCCGGGGTTGTTTATTTTGCTGATGTCTTCGGGGGAAAGGATCTCTACGATGGGAGCGACGCGGATTCTTGAGCGGAAGCGGTCTTTGAGATCCTTGATCATGTCGAAAGGTCGGGCTGAAGCCACTCCGGCTTTCACCACGACCTCATCGGTGCCGGCAAAACTGTTGCGAACCTCTACCACATAGTTGATTACGTAAGGTGTATTGTCAAGCACATCATTGATTGCAGGTGGATATATAGTGGTTCCTTTCAGCTTTATCATGTTGTTTTTGCGTCCTACAAGCGGAGTAAGCCTGTATGAATTT
>CAMWMW010000091.1 GCA_947175455.1 uncultured Porphyromonadaceae bacterium
AATCCATAAGGAACTCGGCCACATCATGTGGGAATACGTCGGCATGGCACGCGACAAAGAGGGTCTTCAGCTTGCGCTTGAGAAGCTCAAAGAGATCCGCAAGACTTTCAACTCAGATCTTTTCGTGCCCGGAACAACAGAGGGTATGAATATCGAGCTTGACAAGGCATTCCGTCTCAACGACTTCATCACAATGGGCGAACTTGTCGCTTACGACGCTTTGAACCGTAACGAAAGCTGCGGCGGTCACTTCCGCACAGAGTATCAGACTCCCGAAGGTGAGGCTCTCCGCGATGACAAGGATTATTTCTACGTTTCCTGCTGGGAATATGAAGGCAGCGACGAGAAAGCACCCGAGCTTATCAAAGAGCCGCTTCACTACGAGGCAATCAAAGTTCAGACACGTAACTACAAGTCATAACAACCCTTAAAACAGAATTCAACAATGGAAGAAAATATAATGAAAGTCAACCTTAAGGTGTGGCGTCAGGCCGGACCTAAGGAAAAGGGCGCATTTGTGACTTACAGTGATGTTGAGACAACGCCCGACACCTCATTCCTCGAGACTCTCGATATTCTCAATGAGAGCCTTATCGAGAAAGGTGAAGAGCCTATCGTGTTCGATCACGACTGCCGCGAGGGTATCTGCGGTATGTGCTCGCTTTATGTTAACGGCCATCCCCACGGTCCTGCAACAGGTGCCACTACATGTCAGCTCTATATGCGTCGCTTCGCCAACGGCGAGACTATCACTGTGGAACCCTGGCGTTCGGCGGCATTCCCTGTGATCAAAGACCTTATGGTAGACCGCAACGCGTTCGACAAGATCCAGCAGGCTGGCGGTTACGTAAGCTTCAACTGCGGCGGCGCGCAGGATGCCAACGCGCTCCCGATCTCCAAGATCAACGCCGACGAGGCTATGGATTCGGCAAGCTGCATCGGTTGCGGCGCGTGTGTCGCAGCCTGCAAGAACGGTTCCGCAATGCTCTTCGTTTCCGCGAAGATCAACCAGCTCTCATATCTCCCGCAGGGTGAGGTGGAGAAAGACCGTCGCGTGCGTGCAATGGTAGCGAAGATGGACGAACTCGGTTTCGGTAACTGCACCAACACCGGTGCCTGCGCCGCCGAGTGCCCCAAGAACATCAAACTCGCCAACATCGGCCGCATGAACCGCCAGTTCATCGCCGCCACTTGCAAAGCCTGATACAGACATACCTATAAAAAATAATCGTCCGGACTCTGAGAGTCCGGACGAGTCTTTTTTATTTCCGACAGACGCAGATTTATTTCCGACAGACGCAGATTTATTTCTGGTAAACGCGGACGTAATCGATTTCGTAGCGCAGCGGGAATTGGGAGTCGTCGATGGGTCCGCCGTTGTCGCCTCCGAGCGCGAGGTTGAGAAGGATGTAGTCACCGAATCCGGCGAGATTGTTGCTGAAGGGATTGATGTCGTGTGATTCTCCCCCTCCGTGCACTGTCTGGTTCAGAGGAATCTCATTGAGCAGTTCCCCGTCAAGATACATGCGTATCATCTCCGGATCCCAGTCCATTGTCCAGACGTGGAATTTAGACGCCCACATCGGGTCTTTCTCCAGAAAACGGGAGAAAGGGATGCGTACGCTGTCCCATGCATCGCGGTTGTTGTCGCCGAGCCAGCATGCATTGGCGAGTATGATCGGCTCACCCTCTTTCGTGCGGTAAAACTCCATCAGGTCGAGTTCCCCGTTTGCCGGCCAGCCGAACCTGTTGCCGAGCGTCCATATCGCCGGCCACGCACCTCCGGTCACGGGAATCCGTGCCCTTACCTCGAGCCTGCCGTAACGATAGCTGAAACTGTCCGATGTGGTGAGGCAGGAAGATGTGTACTTTATCCTTTCGCGCTGTCTGCGCCAGTCGCGGCTGTCCTGGCGGTACATCGGGTTGGGGCGGTCTTCGAGACGTGCCGTAATTACAAGACAGCCGTCTTTGACTTCCGCGTTCTCCGGCTGATACCACTGGTCTTCATGGTTGCGGACAAATCCTTTTTCATAGTTCCAGTGAGAGGCAGGGGCGCCGTCAACGTCAAATTCATCACTCCACACGAGTCTGTAATCATTCTCTTCGGCTATGACGGGGAAAAATATTCCACATGCCATTATCGCTGTCATAAGTTTCTTCATACAATCTTTTGTCAGGTTAATGTAAGAATCAGTATGCGCCGGTCTTGCGGCGGTTTTTGCTGTTAGGGTCGAAGGGATTTGCCGTGGGGTCGAAAATCTCCTCTTCTTCCTCTTCATTTTCGTTTGTCTGTTCGCGATTGCGCTTGTCCTGAGCCGGTTTGTTCTTCTTTATCGCATTCGGTTTCATCCGGTCTATCGCCACGGCGAACACATCCCATTGCTCCTCTTTGTCCCAGGTTTTCTTTATGTTTATCACCTTCGGGTAATAATATGACAGGTCCGGCTGGAGCTGCAGGTCATAGTTGCCTGTGTCGTATTCCCCGTTGCCGTTGAAATCCTCGATAAGGCGGGCGTAGTATTTTCCGGGAGAGAGATACCTGAAAGTCACGCTGTTGTCGGTCACTGGCTCTGTGCGCACAATGGCATCGCTCCCGGAAAGAAGCTCCACAAACGCTGGTGTGGCGGGGTCGAGTCCCGAAAGATGGAACGTCAGCGAACAGTAGTCTTCCTCCTTCTTTGTGCTGAATTCCTGCGAAATCGGTCTTGTCGGCTTGCCATATATGCCTGTTGCCGCCATGGTGTCGGCGACGAGCCTGTATTTTGTCTCGTATGCCCACGGATATTCCACTCTGAAATGTCGCGGAGAGACGCTGTCTCGCTGTGTCAGCGTGAACGGCAGCTTCACCGGTTTCCACAACGTGTCTACCTTCTCTTCAAGGCGGAACGCTGCAGTGTCGAGTTTTGCGAGAGGAGTGGCGAATTCAAACTCAAACGGAAGGTAAACCTCCTGCTGGGTAGTCTTGAACGACACATCAAGAGTTATGTTCCTGATGGAATCCTCCACGGAAATCTTCTTCTGTTTGTCGCTTTTCCTGGCTTTTTTCGGTCTCGGACGGTTGTAGTAGAACCGCAGCGAGTCCGTGCTCTCCGAGAGATTCCCCGTGGAATCGGTGCGCAGGTATGTGGCGGCGATGCGCAATGAGTCTGCGTGTACCAGACGTTCGGGAAGCCAGTATATTATCGAGTCGTTTTGGGCACGCCGCTCTATCACCGCATCTTCAATCGACTCCCCCTTGGGGTTGACCACCTCGAGTCTGGGAAGATTGTCGGCGCGGGTATTGAATTTAAGGAATACCTTTGTGGTGTCGATGCGCTCATATTTGGCGAGATACTGGGGACGTATCTGCGAATTGAAGGTGCGCAGCAGAATGTCGTTGGGGAGGAACCGCGTGCGCTGGCGGGTGGTTACCGTGTCCACTTCTCCTGTCAGGCTGTCATAGACAGTGTCGGTGGTCTCGATCCGTTCCGAGGTCGGAGTCACTGTTATCTCATAAAAGGCAACGTCTTCCTCCGGATTGCCATATTTATAGTCGTTGTCCTTGTCGTCAAGGGCGAACACGCGGTAAGTTCCCTCCTTGAGTCCTCTGACAGTGAACTGCCCCTTGTCATCGGTCTTCGCCACTCTCAGCAGCGGAGTCCTGACGAATGCGGAATCATTGAGATTCGAGTGCACGCCCACAAGTATTCCCTGACGTGGCTCAAGGTTTCTTGAATCCAGCACCATGCCCGAAATCCTCAGCGAGTCCAGGGTTTCCCCCGTAGAGAAAGTGTAGGCGAACCCCTGGAGCTTGTTTGCCTCGTTGTTGTCTTCGATGGCATCGGCGAAGTCTACGGTATATGTGGTGTTCGGCATAAGGGAGTCGAAAGTGACAGTCACTCTTTTGCCCACAGACGCCACTCTCGGCACCTGGCGCGACGGGGGAGACACCACAACTTTTGTGAACGCGTCCTTTACATTCACCAGCTCGTTGAAAGTGAGCGTTACCTTTGTCTTGTCAACGTTAAGCGCACCTTGCGGAGGGTTTGCCGTGACGAATACCGGCGGGTCCTCATCGCGTGCCCCGCCGGTGGGATTGCCGATATTGGCGCATGCCGCCGCGAGCATGACTATTGCGGCAAGCGATGCGGTGCGGCTGATTATTCCGCATGTCTCGGGAGAGAGATAACGCTGAAACTTTATCATATTTTAGCCTGGTTCGTGGTTTTCAACACCTCGCGTGCCAATCCGGGAGCCTGCGGCTGCCGTCGGGGAGGCGTTTTTCTTAAAAGAGTTCAAAAATAAGCAAAATTATTGAGAAATGCGGGTGGAATAAGTAAATTTATGCCGTGAATGCTCAAAACATCAAAAAAAAGCCGTATATTTGCAAGCTGAAAAGAAGACTTTCCACAGGAACTGTCGGTTTTGCGACATGTTTCCGTGGAATATCATCATAGAAACGAATTAATAAAAATAATAAAATAACAACAAAATCGAAATGCAGAACAAAGGGTTTATCAGCACCATTGCGATCCTTCTGGTATTGATTTGTGGTTTTTACATCTCTTTCAGCTTCGTCACTTCTCATTATGAGAAGAAAGCGAAAGAGTTCGCAGCCATGACCGCCAAGACCAGCGACGAGACCAATGATGTCTACAAACAAAGTCTGAAGCAATTCAACGACTCAATCGACAAAGAGAAAGTTTATCTGTGGTACACCTACAATCAGGTGCGCAAGATGGAGGTTGGTCTCGGTCTTGACCTGAAAGGTGGTATGAATGTGGTTCTTGAGATCTCGGTTCCCGACATTCTCCGCCAGTATGCCTCGGGCGATGCTCAGCTCGCCCAGATCAACGCCGCCATCAAGAAGGCGGAAGCTGACGGTGGCAAGGGCAGTGACAAGGATTTCGTATCGCGTGTGGCTTCCTACATACAGCCCGGCGTCATGGCAAGCCTTTTCGTACGAGAAGGCGAATACATGGGCAATCTGAAATCCAACGCTTCCAACGAAGAGGTGACTTCCGCTCTGGAGAAGCAGGTAGACAGTCAGGTAGACGCTGCGTTCAACATATTCCGCACCCGTATCGACCAGTTCGGCGTTGTGGCTCCCAACATCCAGAAGCTTCAGGACAAGAACGGTCAGATCCTTCTTGAGCTTCCCGGTGTCAAAGAGCCGGAACGTGTGACCGAACTTCTGAAATCAAGCGCCAACCTCGAGTTTTTCGAAGTATACAACTATAATGAGATTCTTGGTGACCTCCAGCGCTTCGCTGCCGCTTTCGCGCAGCAGGACACTGTAAACCACCTCAATGTAATCGAGCTTCTCGGCGGTCCGCAGCGTGCCGGTTCTCCGATTGTGGGTATGGTTACTCCCGCAAACAAGAACCTTGTCGACTCTGTGATGAACACCGAGCTTGCAAAACGCACTCTTCCGTCAGACCTCACTCTGATGTGGTCCGTGAAGCAGGCTGAGTTCCCTGTGACAGATGCCAACGGAAACGTTGTCAAGAAAGACAACGGCGATGACAAGACCGTAGGTTACTGGGAACTTATCGCCCTCAAGGGTGACGCGGTGCTTGAAGGTGATGCCGTTACATCGGCTTCTTCGGAATATGACAACATGCAGGGCAACATGGTCAACATGAAGATGAACGACCGGGGCGCGCAGGAATGGGCAACCATCACCCGCAACAACATCGGCCGTCCGATCGCCATCGTGCTTGACGAGCATGTATATTCATTCCCCAATGTCAACAATGAGATCACGGGCGGAAGCTCTCAGATCACAGGTAACTTCACTCCTGAAGAGGCAAATGACCTTGCAAACGTGCTGAAGTCCGGAAAAATGTCGGCGAAGGTGAATGTTGTCAGCAACAACGTGATCGGTCCGAGTCTCGGCGCGGAGGCAATCCAGATGGGCTTCATCTCCTTCATCGTGGCGATTATCCTTCTCATGATTCTCATGGTGGCGTACTATGGCTGGATTCCCGGTCTCGTTGCCAACGTGGGTCTTATCCTCAACCTCTTCTTCACACTCGGTATCCTCGCTTCGCTTCAGGCGGTGCTCACGCTTTCCGGTATAGCCGGTATCGTGCTTGCACTCGGTATGGCGGTCGATGCCAACGTGCTTATCTTCGAACGCACCAAAGAAGAACTCAAGAGCGGCAAGAAGCTCCGTCAGGCTATCGCCGAAGGTTACGGCAACGCTTTCTCGGCTATCTTCGACTCCAACCTCACTTCGGTCATCACCGGTGTGATTCTTCTTTTCTTCGGTTCAGGTCCCATCAAAGGTTTTGCAACCACGCTCATCATCGGTATCGTCTGCTCGTTCTTCACGGCAGTGTTCCTTACCCGCATCGCATTCGACCTTATAACCAAGAACGGTCGTTGCGCGAACATGACATTCACCACAGCTCTCAGCCGCAACTTCCTTACCAACCCGAAAATCAACTTCATGGGCAAGTCCAAGGCTGCTGCCGCAGTGTGGATCGCTCTGATCGTTGTCAGCATCGCTTCGCTCGCTATCCGCGGCATGAACCAGGGTATCGACTTCTCCGGCGGCCGCAACTATGTGGTGCAGTTTGAGAAAGATGTAGACCGTCAGGCAGTGCAGGACAAGCTTCTCAACCTCTTCCAGACAAAGGCAAACGATCCTACTGTCTCGGTAGCGGTGATCAATATCGACAATCCTTCCAAGCTCCGCATCTCTACAAACTATAAGATCGCCGAGGAGTCGGAAGGCATCGAGAACGAGGTGGCTTCCATACTTTACGAGGGTCTTAAAGACGAGCTTACTGTAAACGGACAGACAATGAGTCTGGATGCTTTCTCCGTGTCTGATGAAAGCCACGGTATTATCTCGATTCAGAAAGTAGGTCCTTCAGTTGCCGACGACATGAAACGCGACGCGGCGTGGGCA
>CAMWMW010000092.1 GCA_947175455.1 uncultured Porphyromonadaceae bacterium
CAAGGCGTGGTGAGAGAACTGCGACGGTGTGCACCACAACGGCGAAACCAACCCGCAGCTCATCAATTTCCAGGTGGATCAGTTTCCCATCGGCATGGAGCTTCTCCGCAATTTCAACAACTACGGCGAAAGCGAGGACTTCAAGAAAGCCTGTGACTGGCTTGTGGAGAAATTCTATTACGGAGCTTCCGACTTCCTTGTGCGTCACAACAATACCTACGACCACTACTGGCTCAACTGGGATCTCGCCTCAATGACGGCTATCCTTTCCATCGGTATCCTTACCGAGGATCAGGACAAGATCAACGAAGCGATAATCTATTTCAAGAACGGTATCGGCGCCGGCAACTATCAGAAAGCGGCAAACTTCGTCTATGACGATCCCGACACCGACATCAGAATCGCGCAGTGCAACGAGTCCGGACGTGACCAGGGCCACTGCACCATGTGTGCCGTACTTATGGGTGCATTCTGCCAGATGGCTCTCAACATCGGCGAGGACCTTTTCGCTTTCGACAACCACCGCATGATTGCCATGGCGGAATATATCGCCAAATACAATACACCCCGCAAAGGTGTCGTTACTCCGGGTGGAGAGGGTGACTTCATGCACCCCGCGTCTTCGATTCCCTATACTTCCTATATCTGGTGTCCCGACAGCAACAACAAGACAGGCGAGCGTACCGAGCTCGGTTCCGGAGGCAGAGGCACCAAGCGTCCGGGATGGGAGATTTATCTCAACTATGCGAAGAAAAACGGATACAAGACCGTGTATATCGACGAGATGGCGGAATATCTGCGTCCTGATGCCGGAGCCGGTGAATACGACAAGAACACCGGCGGATTCGACCAGTTGGGTTGCTCAACGTTAATGTTCTATAGAAAATAATATGATCAGACATTTCTTACCTATAATGGCAGCACTTCCGGCGTTCCTTTCCGGGAGTGCTGCTGTTGTCACTTATCCGGCGGGTCCGGGTGTGGAGACAACAGACGATTTCAGTGTGCGCGTGCGCCAGAACGGCGGAGAGTGGTTGCCGGTCAGTGTATATCCGGTAAAAGTGGATGAGGTCAGGGGTACCAGACATCATGTGGAGACCGCCTCCATGGCTTATTTCGATTTCAGCGGAGCGGTTGAAGTTGAGGTGATCGCCAACAGGGAGAATGTCAGAACAGCACGCGTCAGACCTCTCTCCTATGGCATAAGTCCCGCACTGGCGGGAGATACGCTCAGATTCGGACTTGACACTCCGCGCAATCTTTCGGTAGAGGTGAACGGAGATATTTTTCATAATCTTCATCTCTTCGCCAACCCGCTCGATGTGAACCGACCGTCAGACAAGACCTTGAAGAATCTTAAAAAACAGAAAAACCTCGTATATTTCGGACCGGGTGTGCACAGGCTTCCCGGAGACACGATGCGAATCGGATCCGGAAAGACTGTTTATGTCGACGGAGGCGCCCGCGTCTACGGGCAGTTTATCGCCGATGGTGTCAGAGATGTGAAATTCTGCGGCAGGGGTGAGATTCACCCGGAGGGGAGAGGTGAAGGAATATACATAAAACGTTCGCGCAATATAGATGTCGACGGCGTGATCGTGACGCAGGTGCCGGTAGGGGGCAGCGACTCGGTGAGAGTGAACAATGTGAAATCCATAAGCTATTACGGATGGGGAGACGGAATGAATGTCTTCGCGAGCAACAATGTGAGTTATAACAATGTGTTCTGTCGTAACAGCGACGACTGTTCCACGGTCTATGCTACCCGCAAAGGTTTTCGCGGAGGTTGCCGGAACATTACTATGGAAAATTCAACGCTCTGGGCGGATGTGGCGCATCCGGTCATGATAGGTCTCCACGGAAGTGCCAAAGAGATAGGTCCGGACGCTCCCGCCGATACGATAAGCAATATAATATATCGTAATATCGATATCCTTGACCATCAGGAAAAGCAGATTGATTATCAGGGATGTTTCGCCATAAACTGCGGAGACAACAATGTGGTGAGAGATGTGACATTCGATAATATACGGGTCGAGGATTTCCGTATGGGGCAGCTTGTCAATATCCGCATTTTTTTCAATAAAAAATATTGCGCGGCTCCGGGCAGCGGTGTGTATGACATTCTGTTCAAGGATGTGACATACACCGGAAACAACGCCGCCATGAGCGTCATCTGCGGATATGACGAAAGCCGCAGGGTGAGCGGAATCACGTTTGAGAATCTTGTGATCAACGGCAACAGGATTTCCGATGACATGCCCTCGAAACCGAAGTGGTATAAAACCGGAGACATGGCGGGATTCTATATCGGAGAACATGTTGACAACGTGATTTTCAAATAAGAAACATGATTTTAAAACAATACTTGACACAAAAGAACCGGTGTTCGAATAAAGACTATCCCGAATGAAGATTTTAAGGACTCTCTCAGTGGCTGTGGTTATGATTGCCACTGTTGCCGTTTCATCGGCGGCAATAAAGCATCCGTCGCTGCTGTTCACACCTCAGCGTGTGGAGGCGGCTAAGAAAGCGGCGGCAGCCGACAGCGTCATGCGTCATGCCTGGGAACATATCCGCAGTGTCGCCGACAAAGAGATTGCCGGGCAACCGAACATAATGCGGCTTGAATATCCCGCTCTCGCCTATCTGATGACGGGCGACCGTAAATATGCGCTTCCCTTGCGCGAGGCGCTGCTCAAGACCTCGAAGATAAAAAGCTGGGGAGACCGCGAGATGCTTGCCCGCAAACCGGCGTGGCGCAGCGAGCTTCAGATGGCGCACCGTTCGTTTCAGCTTGCGATGGCTTACGATGCAGTCTATGACCTGCTCTCCCCGGCGGAGCGCAGAGAGATCGCCGACGGACTCTACCGCCTTTGCGTGGAGCCGCTGCTTGGTGACTGGATCCTTGAGCCTACGCGCATACACAGTCTCAACTCCATGGGACACAACTGGTGGACATCATGTGCCGGAATGGGGGGACTTCTCGCCCTCGCCATAAGCAACGAGTCGGAGAAAGCACGCAAAGGTGCGGAGGAACTGATCGAGGTTCTGCCCGAATGGTTCGAATTCAACGGTGACGTGATACAGCGGAAACCCAAGTCTTTCGACCGTGACGGCGGCATGTACGAGAGTATCAACTATGCGAGTTTCGGTTCTACGGAGGCTCTTCTGTTTCGTCTTGCGTGGCTGAACTCGCATCCCGGCGCGAAGCTTGAGGATATCCCCCAGATGGAGAAACTCGCTCCATTCTTCTGTCATGTGGCATATCCGCGCACAGGTCAGCTTCACAGCATCAATTTCGGTGACAGTCATAAGAATGTGTCGGGGGAGAGTGGCATGCTTCTCGCTTATGCCATGGGAGCGAAAAATCCCGCAACACTATGGTATGCCTCTCAGATAGAGCCGGGGCAGCACCGCGAGGGATTCCCGCGCATCTTCCCGATGGGCTTTCTCTATACACCGGATCTTTCCAGGGCTCCGGCAACACCCGATCTGCCGACATCGCATATCTGGAAGGATTTCGGGTGGGCTACAATGCGCGACTCATGGGAAAAAGACGCCACGATGCTTGCTGTGAAATCGGGCATGACGTGGAACCATTCACACGCAGATGCAAATTCCTTCATCATTTTCCACAAGGGTGTGGATATAATCAAGGATGCCGGCAACTGCAGTTACGGAAAACCGGAATACCGCAACTATTTCTTTCAGAGTCCGGCGCACAACGTGGTGCTGTTCAACGGAGAGGGACAGAAAACATACCAGCAGTACCACGGCACGATGCTCCCCGGCTCTGTCTCCGGACTTGTTGACGGCGGCAATATCAAATATGTGCTTGCCGACGGCACCGGTCCCATGAGCCATGCCTTTGACCGAAATTTCCGCCATTTCCTGTGGATGGATAATGTGATATACATCATCGATGACATACATTCGCATGACCCCGGTCATTTCGAATGGCTGTGGCACCCCGGAGGGGACGCGGTTAAACGCGGCTTTGACCTAAATGTGACAAACGGAGAGTCATCGGTAGCCGTACGTCCGTTATATCCCCGGCAGCTCGCTTACAGCAATTTCGTGCATGACTATCCCGAGGATATGTACTGGGAGGTGAAGAAGGGACCCAAGGAGGATCTTTCCGGAGATGAGGATTATTACTCCTTTCATCTGCCGGGAAATACCGACCGGGTGAAAGGTGTGACAGCCGTTATCCTTAAGGATACTCCCGGTCAGAAAGAGTTGCCTGAAATCGAGCGCAGGGAAGGGAAGGACTGGATCGGACTGCGGGTAAGATACAAGGGGAAGGTGACGGATATCTATATCAACCAGCTTGCAGACGGAAGACTGATGCATCTCAATTCATGGATAAATGCCGACGGATGGGATACAGACGCATACATGCTTGCCGTGACATATCCCGAGGGCGGGGATGCGACCGCTCCTGCCGAGACATTCATCTGTCACGGAAGTTCGCTGCGCAGAGGCGCGGATGTATATTTCTCCTCGCTTGCCAAGCTTAATGTGATAGCGAAGGCAGACGGCAGGAATCTTGACCTTAGTGCGTCAGGCCAGCCTCGTGTCAACTTGAGATACAAGGGTACACCTGCTTCACTCACAGTCAACGGCAAATCCGTGAAAGCAGAGCGAGACGGCAATATGATCAAAGTAAAATATCATGAATAATATAAACCGATGACCAGAAATATACTCTTGGCTGCGTTAGTGGCTGTTCCGGCAATAATGAACGCCGGTACGTGTTCAGTGCTGAATCTGAAATCTCCCGACGGACGTAACGAAGTGTGTTTTTCGAAACCCGGCAAAGAACTGACTTATACCGTCGGGGTTGACGGGAAGAGTGTGATTCTACCCTCCCGCGCCGGTCTTGACATTGACAATCGCGTGTGGGAGATGGCACTCGGCAAACGCGACCTTGCCCAGCCTGAATGCTGGATGGATCTTCTCGAAGTGGACAGTGTCAGCTATCACGCGGCTGTCGATTCAGTGTGGCATCCTGTTTACGGAGAACGCTCCACGGTGCGCGACCGCTTCAATTCCGCCACGCTCCATATGTCGCGCAAAGACAAAAGCCGTTACCGCCTGGATGTGGAGGTGCGTGCATACGACGAAGGTATAGCTTTCCGCTATTTCTTCCCTGAGCATCCCGATGCCATATTTCACAAAGTCTCCGCGGATCTGACTGACTATACGTTTCCTTCGGGCACCACGGCATGGAGCGGACAGTGGGCGCAGGCAACGTTTGATGTCGGTCCTGTCGACAGTATCACCCGCCCTGTGGAGCGCGCTCTGACTCTCGAACTCCCGTCGGGTGGTTGGGTCGCGTTGCTCGACGCCGATGTCGACGACTGGTGTCTGACCAAACTGGCGGCACGCGAGGGGAAACCGGGCACACTCTCCTCGGTGATGTATTCCCCGGTGGACATAGTCACTTATTACGCCACTCCGTGGAAAATCATCATGACTGCCGACACTCCCGGAAAGCTTCTTGAGAACAACGATATAGTGCTCAATCTCAATCCTCAGCCGAAAGAGGATTTCTCGTGGGTGAAACCGGGTAAGATAATGCGGTGCACTACCATCTCGACCGAGGCAGGGTTGGAAAACATAGATTTCTGCGCTGCACACAACATCCCCTACATGCTTTTCGACTGGCTGTGGTATCTGCCCTGCACAAGCCATGACGGAGATGCCACGAAAGTTGTGGACAGACTCGACATGCAACGCGTCATAGACTACGGCAAAAGCAAAGGTGTGGGCGTATGGCTTTATGTGAACCAGCATGCGTTGATGAAGCAGATGGACGAACTCTTCCCGCTGTTGCGGGAATGGGGCGTAGCCGGAGTTAAATCGGGTTTCGTGCAATATGCCTCGCACCGCTGGAGCGTGTGGCTGCACGAGATGGTGGCAAAAGCCGCGAAAAACGGACTGCTCATGAATATACATGACGAATACAGACCTTCCGGTTTCTCACGCACATATCCCAACCTGCTGACTCAGGAGGGAATCTGCGGCAACGAGGAATGGCCCGATGCCACACACAACACCATCCTTCCGTTCACGCGTATGCTCAACGGGGCGGCAGACTACACCATCTGCTATTACGACAAACGGTTGCGCAACACGCACGCCCATCAGCTTGCGGCGTCTCTGGTGTTCTACAGTCCGTTGCAGACAATCCTCTGGTATGACAAACCGTCATATTATCAAGGTGAGGAGGAGATGAAATGGTTTGAGGATCTCGAAACTGTGTTTGACGATACGAAAGTGCTCGAAGGTTATCCCGGCAAGGGAATCACGATAGCCCGCAGAAAGGGTGACATATGGTGGGCGGCGGCACTGGGAAACAACGAGGGTGGAAAAGCGGAGTTCGAACTTTCGCGCTTCCTGACCCCGGGAAGAAAATATGTGGCTGAAATCTACAGTGACGCAAAAGAGGGCAGGTCAGGAAAGAACACGAGCCGCACCGGAGTGAAGGTGTCCCGCAGGAAGGTAAAACCTGAAGATACACTCGGATTCGAGATTCCGGCAAGAGGAGGTGTAGCCATAAGATTTTATCCAGCCGATTGAGCGTAAACCATCGCCTGTGCGTATTTATTTGCGGAGACAGGGATGGATTGTAAGAAATTTAAGTGTAAAAAGGATTGTTTGGGAGACTATAAGGTTTCTTGATAAACAGTTTGGATTTAAACAGTTTAAGTAAGTATTGTAAAGTTGGTTAACTTTGGTTAAGTGAATTACATGAAAAAAACGTTAGCATTACTGGTATTGGGTTGTTCCACGGTTGCCGCGACGGCTGCCGTGGAGCAGCTCGTATCAAATCCCGCGAATCTGGGCAAATCGTCTCATTATGTGAATC
>CAMWMW010000093.1 GCA_947175455.1 uncultured Porphyromonadaceae bacterium
GATCAGGAAGTCAACGGCTTTTGAACCACAGGATGACGCAGAGGTCAATATGGGGGGATGGCGGATCTGTTCGCCCGAAACCGTATCGGAATTTTCATCAATCGCATATTTCTTTGCGCGTGAACTGAACCGTCAGTTAGGGGTTCACGTGGGGGTGATAGATGCGACATGGGGCGGCACACCCGCCGAGGCATGGACTGCATTGGGCGGGGTCGAGACTGTCGCCGGGTTCGAGAAAGAGTGCTCGATGCTACGTGATGCCAAGGGGTCGGACAAAAAGATGAACCGCTTCCATTCCGACCGTATCGCGGCATGGAATGCGGCTGTCAACGGTAAGAAAAATAATTTCAGGCATTCCGAAATTTCGGCAAACTCCATGAAAACGGAATTGCCTGGATTTGTGGAACGGGACATAGAGAATTTCAACGGTGTGTTTGTTCTGCAGCGTTATGTGGATATTCCCGCTTCCTTTGCCGGAAAGGATCTCACTCTTCGGCTTGCGAAGATTGATGATGAAGACGTTACATATTTCAACGGTGTGGAGGTAGGACGCACTTCGGGGTATGATACTCCGCGAAGCTATACCGTTCCTGGCAAGCTCGTGAAGGCAGGTAGAAATCTCATCTCCATTGAAGTCACGGATTTTGAGGGTGAGGGAGGTCTTTATGGCGCACCTGATGACTTGTGGGTGGCAGGCGGAGAGACAAGAATCCCCCTTGCCGGCGAATGGGGATGCTCTGTGGTTGCAGATTTCCGCGAATGCGCGCCACGTCCGGTTTCTCCCGGCAGCTCAAGCTTTCCAACGGTGCTGTTCAATGCAATGATACATCCGCTCAAAGACTTTCCCGTGAAAGGAGTGATATGGTATCAGGGTTGTGCGAATGTAGGGAGGGCAGAGCAGTATGCACCCCTTTTTACCAATCTTGTGAAAACCTGGAGGGAAACGCGCCGGCAACCGGATATGCCGTTTTATTTCATGCAACTTGCCGGATTTCTTGCGCCCAAAACAATACAGCCTGACTCGGAATGGGCAGCGTTGCGTGAGGCCCAGACTGCCGCGTGCGGGCTACCGGGGGTAAAGATGGCGACAGCGATCGACATAGGGAATCCGGATGACATTCATCCCAAGAACAAACAGGAGGCGGCACGCCGCTTTGCACTGATAGCTCTCAACGATGCCTATGGCTTCAAGGATGTCACCGCCTATGCTCCCGTACTTAAGAGTTGCACGATGAACAATGGAGAGACTTTGCTTGAATTCGATTCACCGGTTACGGTAGATGGTGTGGCGCCTGCCGGGTTCATCGCATGTGTCTCATCGGGCGGATGGGAACGACCTGAAATCCGGATGGAAGGTATGGGGAAGGTATATCTTAGGGCATCATCGCCGATTAAGGAAATAAGGTATAACTGGGCAGACTGCCCCGATGGAAATCTGCGTGGATTCACCGGTTTGCCTGTGGCTCCATTCAAAACCGTGGTAAAGTAGACAGGAACGTATCGGTTCAAATATACTTGGGATCAGGATTCCGATTCATTTGCATAAAAACATAAAATCCAATATAACATCATGAAAAGTATAAAGAAATATTTGGTTGCAGGCTGCGCTATTCTCGCGTCAGCGCAACTTTCCTTCGCCAACGAGCAGATAGTGATCCAGACAGACAGTCTCGGAATGGTGCTGACAGTCGGAGATAACGGGCGGCTCTATCAGAGCTATTTCGGCAAGCGTCTTGTCAATCCCGCCGATTACGCCAATCTTACAGGTGGTACAGAAGTTTATCTGACCAACGGTATGGAGGATTATTTCGAGCCTGCGTTGCATATAAACCATTCAGACGGCAATGCGTCAACTCTTCTCAAATATCGGAATCATAAGGTTTCTTCGATTCCTGGCGGTAAAGAGACAGTAATCACCCTTTCCGATCCCGTCTATGGAGATGAGGTCCGTCTCCGCTACAAGAGCTATGACAAGGAGAACGTGTTCGTTTCAAGCACCGAGATTATCAACGGCGGAAACAAACCTGTAGAGATTGAAAAATATGCCTCCTCTATGCTTCATTTCGATGCCCCTGAATATTATCTTACGGAATACAGCGGAGAATGGGCTGCGGAAGTCAAACCCCATACCCAGCCGCTTTATTACGGCAAAAAAGAGGTGGACACAAAGCTCGGCACCCGCGCCAACATGTTTGTCTCTCCGTTTTTCCAGCTCGGGATCGGGGCACCGGCACAGGAAGATTCCGGGGATGTGCTTGTCGGCACACTGGCATGGACGGGCAACTTCCGTTTCTGTTTCGAGGTAGACAACCGAGGCAAGCTCCGTGTGATAAGCGGAATCAATCCATATTTCTCCCGCCGTTCGCTAAAGAAGGGGGAGACCTTCGCTACCCCCGATTTCATATATACGCTCAGCTCTCGCGGCAACGGTGAGGCGTCTCGCAATCTCCACGACTGGGCACGCCGTTATCAGGTGAAAGACGGATTGGGTGACCGTATGACCTTGCTCAATAACTGGGAAGCGACATATTTTGATTTCAATCAGGACAAGCTCATATCGCTCATCGGTGAAGCCAAGGAGCTCGGAGTGGATATGTTCCTTCTCGATGACGGATGGTTTGCCAACAAATATCCTCGCCATAGCGATACGCAGGGACTCGGCGACTGGGACGAGACGGCAGACAAGCTTCCTGACGGAATCGGCCGTCTGACCGCGGAGGCTAAGAAACAGGGTGTGAAATTCGGTCTGTGGATAGAACCGGAGATGGTGAACCCGAAGTCAGAGCTGTATGAGAAACATAAGGATTGGGTCATTACGTTGCCCAACCGTGATGAATACTATTTCCGCAACCAGCTTGTGCTCGATCTCGCAAACCCGAAAGTGCAGGACTACGTGTTCGGTATTGTAGACAATCTGATGACCAAGTATCCCGATATAGCGTTCTTCAAATGGGACTGCAACAGTCCGATCACCAACATATGGTCAAACTATGAGAAGCAGGATCAGCAGAGACTTTATGTGGACTATG
The DNA here is from genome assembly GCA_947175455.1 of uncultured Porphyromonadaceae bacterium. GTDB lineage: Bacteria > Bacteroidota > Bacteroidia > Bacteroidales > Muribaculaceae > Lepagella. The sequence goes on from CAMWMW010000093.1 coordinate 3,030, forward strand.
TGAGGGGGTTGTATAATGTTCTTGACAGAATCGCAGCCAAGTACCCCGATCTTCCCATGATGCTCTGTTCCGGCGGAGGCGGTCGTACTGACTACGAGGGTCTTCGTTACTTCACCGAGATGTGGCCCAGCGACAATACGGATCCCGTTGAACGTCTGTTCATACAATGGGGTTATTCGCAGGTGTTCCCGACAAAAGTGCAGTGCGCGCATGTCACGACCTGGAACCGTGACGCTTCGGTTAAATTCCGAGTAAATACCGCAATGATGGGCAAACTTGGATTCGACATCAACCTCCATGACCTGAGTCCGGAAGAACTGTCATACTGCAAGCAGTCTGTGAAAGACTACAACTCTCTGAAACCGGTGATTCTTGACGGCGACCAGTACCGGCTTGTGTCTCCACATTCCGGCAATCATGCCGCAACCGCGTTCGTTTCAAAGAACCGTGACAAATGCGTGCTCTTTGCTTTTGATGTATATCCCAGATATGATGAAAAACTTACGGATGTGAGACTCAAGGGTCTTGATCCTTCAGCAATATATCGAGTAGAGGAAATCAATCGTTTTGATGGCTCGAAAGGGGAAGTAAAGACATATTCGGGCGATTATCTGATGAAAGTCGGCATTCCTGTGTTCTCTACAGGCAAACTTTCAAGTAGAGTGTATTTATTGACAAAAGTGTGAATCCATGCGAAACAAAATACTACTGGCAATTGCCGCGATTTTCGGACTCTCCACTCTCTCGCACGCGGCAGTGAGCAAGCGTGAACTTAACGGCAACTGGCGTTTCCGTCAGGGTAATTCACAGAACTGGTATCCGGCAACAGTGCCGGGTACCGTTCACACGGACCTGATGGATAATGAGATAATAGAAGATCCTTTTTTCAGACTCAATGAACGGGGGGTGCAGTGGGTCGATAAGGAAGACTGGATGTATGAGACCGTAGTCAATGCCACTCCTGCCGAAATATCAGCTGCCAATCAGGAACTGGTTTTTTACGGACTTGACACATACGCCGATGTCTATCTGAACCATCATAAGATTCTGGGAGCTGACAATATGCACCGCACCTGGAGGTGTGATGTGAAAGGAATCTTGAAGGAAGGCGAGAATCTTCTCGAGGTATATTTTCATTCTCCGATAAAGGTGGATCTACCCAAATTCGACAAATATGACTATGCTTTCAATACCGGTCCGGACCAGTCACAGCGCGGAGGAATATTCAACAAGACACTGAGTGTGTTCGCCCGCAAGGCTGGTTATCATTACGGATGGGACTGGGGACCGCGTCTTGTCACATCCGGCATATGGCGTCCGATCGAGCTTCAGACCTGGAGCGGGGTGAGAATCGATGATGTGCAGTATATACAGAAAGATGTCAATGCTTCCCGTGCCCGTCTGTCGACAGTTGTGGAAGTCCGTTCGGACTGTGATGTTGACGGAGCCGAAGTGTCGGTGTTTTCCGGTGGAAAAGTTCTGGCAAAAAAGAAAGTGAATCTAAGTGAAGGCATCAATCGCGTCAGCCTGGATTATGAAGTTAAGCGGCCTGAATTGTGGTGGAGCAACGGACTCGGCAATCCGACACTTACTGAATTCACGGCATCTGTGTCGGTTGACGGCAAGACGGAGGGCGAGCAAAGCGATATGATAGGTTTGCGGTCTCTTAAACTTGTTCACAAACCTGACCGGTATGGTCATGCTCTCTATTTCGAGCTTAACGGCAAACCTGTTTTCGCAAAAGGCGTAGACATGGTTCCGCTCGACAATTTCCTGCCGAGAATCACCCGCGAGAGATATGAGAAGCATGTTCTTGACGCTAAGGCTGTGAACATGAATATGATCAGGGTGTGGGGCGGCGGAGTCTATGAGGATGACTATTTCTATGACCTGTGCGACCGCAACGGAATACTTGTGTGGCAAGATTTCATGTTCGCTTGTTCCACATATCCTGCTGATTCCGTATTTCTCGACAATGTTCGCGCCGAGGCAATCGATAATGTGAAGCGTTTACGCAATCATTGCTCCATAGCCCTGTGGTGTGGCAATAATGAGTGTCAGGATGTGTATTACGGCTGGGGCGGCAAGCATAAGTATTATATCGAGAAGGGAGTGGAGGAGCTGACCACAAAACAGTTCAAGGACCATTATTTCAAGACTCTTCCGGAAGTTGTGGAGGAATACGGTGGAGGCATCTCTTACCGCCCCTCGTCTCCCTTCGCTTTTGAGGACACCCCCTCTGACGGTATCAACGGCGACGCGCATTACTGGGGTGTATGGCACGGACGCGACTCCATCGGTCATTACAATGTGGAGCGTGCGCGCTTCTTTTCGGAATACGGATTCCAGTCATTCCCGGAATTCGAGTCTGTCAAGATATATGCTCCTGAAGAACGGGACTGGGACATAAACTCGGAAGTTATGATGGATCATCAGCGGGCAGGTTCCTATGCCAATAATCTCATACGTGAGTATATGAACGAGGAATTCCGCACGCCTGCCGATTTCCCCACATTCCTGTATGTCGGTTCCGTATTGCAGGGCGATGCGATAAAAACGGCGATAGAGGCTCATCGCCGCGATATGCCTTATTGCATGGGTACGCTCGTATGGCAGCATAACGACTGCTGGCCGGTGGCATCATGGGCGGGGCGCGATTATTACGGTCGCTGGAAAGCCCAACAGTATTATTCCAGAGCGGCGTATGATGATATTCTTGTGTCGCCTGTGGTGCTTGGCGACACGCTGAAGGTCAATGTTGTCAGCGACCGTCGCAAAGGGGTGAAGGGGAAACTTACTCTCACGGCTATGCTTCTTGACGGCACAACGGTTTCCAGACGAGCAATATCGTATAAGGCGGATGCTCTTACATCAAAGACGGTACTCGAGGCTCCGGTAGCCGATTTTCTCAAAGACCATAAGAGGGGAGAGGTGATAATTCATGCTTCATACGAAATTCCCGGGGACCGTACATATGAGAATATAGCGTTCCCGACCAAGCAAAAATTTATGGAATATTCTGCTCCGGAATACTCATTGGATATCAAAAAGGCGCAGGGTGGCTATGATGTCACAGTCTCGACAGATGTATTTGCAAGGGGTGTCTTCATGTCGCTGGATGGAATAGACAATTTCTTCTCCGATAACTATTTCAATATACTTCCCGGCGGTTGCCGCACCATTCATGTAACAACACCGCTTGATGAAATGACTTTCCGGTCTCAGCTCAAGATAATATCTATGGGAGATGTCCATGCCTCCGTGGCGGCGACACAGACAGAGGGAATGCGGAAAGCCGGCGAATTCAAGCCTATAGGTGAAATCTGAGAATCCACAAGCCATAAGAACATAGAACCAAACAGAACCGGGGATGGTATAATACCATCCCCGGTTCTGTTTGTGAGACTCCTCCATGAGGGAAGCGGTTTGTTCGGAAGCCGTTATTTTTCGGACTGTTTTTTGAGAAGATCACGTATTTCTGTCAGCAGTGTCTCCTCTTTTGTCGGTTCGGCGGGTGCCGGAGTTTCCTCAGCAGCCTCTTTCTCCTTCTTCATGAATTTCATGACAACGCGCAGAGCCACGAATATGCTGAGCGCTATGATAAGGAAGTCCACGATGTTCTGTATGAACAGACCGTAATTCACCGCCACTTCTTCAACGGCGGCAACCCCGTCGGCGGTTGCCGGACGCGCTTCCGTGATTACATATTTTAGATTTTTGTAGCCGTCGCCTCCGGTGACAAGAGATACCAGCGGCATGATTATGTCGTTTACAAGAGAAGATACAATCTTTCCGAACGCGCCGCCGACAATGAC
>CAMWMW010000094.1 GCA_947175455.1 uncultured Porphyromonadaceae bacterium
TTGGCAAGTCCCATGCCGTCGCGCAACGTCTTTCCTCCGCCATATACCGACTCAGCGCCATAAACCCTGAGGTCTTGTTCAATCTCTACAAACCGATCCGTATTGCCGAGTCTGATTTTATCGCCCACGGTAGGACCGAAGAGCATATTGTTTTCTTGTCTTGATATAGTAGCCATGACGGATTATTTTTTAGTTGGTTTTTCAGTATATTCAGCTTCTGCCTCCTCTTCGGAAACAGTCTTGTAGCCGTATTCGCCAAGACGGCGTATCGCTTCCGTGCGTTTGGGATAGAAGGTCGGTGTGTCTTCGAGACCTGTGTATCCGTTGACAAGATCGTCGAATCCGATAACCCTGCGTTTGCCGGCATATTCCACAACCTCCACTTCTTTCTCCTCTCCAGGTTCGAAACGGATTGCCGTGGTTGCCGGTATATTCAGGTGGCAGCCGAAAGCTTTCGGACGGTCAAACTCGAGATAACGGTTTGTCTCGAAGAAATGGAAATGGGAACCGACCTGTATCGGACGGTCTCCCGTGTTACGCACCACAAGCTTCACAGTGCGCCTGTCGGCGTTGTATTCTATGGGGGTGTCGGCAAGTATGACACCGCCGACGGGCACATAATCCTTCGGTGTGAAACCGGGGGTATTGGGATAAGCGATATCCGGTTTTCCGGAAAAGATACCGTCAGGCTGCGAATAAGTCTCCTGAGGTGTGTTTTTATTCTGATCCATAGTATTATCTTTTTATTTTATCGGATGATGGATTGAAACAAGGCGTGAGCCGTCGGTAAAAACGGCCTCTACCTGCAGGAGGTCGATCATATCGGCAACACCTGGCATAACCTGTTCTTTTGTAAGCACCTGAGAGGCATCGTGCATTACTTCCTCCACTGTTTTCCCCTCTCTCGCTCCTTCAAGCGCCGCGCTGGTGATATAGGCGACTGCCTCGGGATAATTCAGCTTAAGCCCTTTCTGAAGACGCCGCTCTGCGATAAGTCCGACCATCAGAAGGGTAAGTTTGTCTTGCTCTTTGGGTGTGAAATGCATAGTAATCTAATTTTGAATAAGGTTCTAAATATGGATAACGGGGTGGCTCAAACCGCACCTTCTCCTGTTTCTTATTAAAAGAACAATATCCGCAAGGTTAATGTTTATCCACACATCCCTGCGGACTTTATTCATAATTGTTACGGATTAGACTGATGCCTCTTTCCCGAAACAGCCACATAACACAACGTGTATATGCCGAGAATAACAAGTGTTATTGAAACCGTGCTCCAGACGACAAGTGAGAATGCTGTTCCGTCTGCATCTGAAACCCCGAATAAAGACAAAGCGAACATTACTGCGAAATTCCAGGGTCCGAGTCCTCCGTTGCTGGGAACTGCAATACTCATTGACCCGAAAACAAACGCTATAAGACCAGGCAACAGACCGAATCCAAGATGTGGATCAGTTATTAAGGCACGGGTATACGGGAAAGCGAAGAACGCTATATAAGTCTCAAGATAATAACATATCCAGATTCCGAGCGTAAGCCAGAGATAAGCCCAGCGGCCTTTCATCGTGAACAGGATGACAAATCCCTTCCAGACCCGACGGCAAGACCCAAACAACGCTTTTACATGCCCATTGTTTCTCAAGAAATACAAAGCCGTGGCAATCACTGCGACCGTGCCGGTGAATCCAAGCCACAGCCACACGTCCGACACTATCTCAAGCAGACGTTTCCCGACACTGTAACGTTCAATAAATGAAATTATATAAGAATGCCCTACAGCGAGTGAAAGACATAACAGAAGAACAACCACTATCGCATCTGATATGCGATCGCCGACATCTGTGCCGACCACCGTTGACAGCGGCGCTTTCTGCCGTTTTGAAATGTAGACGATTCTCCATGCCTCGCCCAGATAGGGCACAAGCAGGTTCAGGGAATATGCTCCGAATATGGAACAGCATAAAGCCATCGGAGGCACATCTCCCACTCCTGCCGCCCGCAACTGATATCCCCAGCGGATGCCCCTTATGCAATGCGAAAGGACAACAATTGCCATCACAAGAAGAAGCCAGCGATAATCGACCTCGCCCCTTATGATTGCCATAACCTTGTAAAAATCCACTTTCCTGAACAGCCACCATATAAGAAGCGCGGAAAACAGGAATGGAATAAGATATCTTAATATTTTCTTCACCTTGCTCATAAGAAAAACCCGGAATCAGCCCTCCTTCCCACAAGGCTCCGGAGGGAACTACCTGCCTAATTTCTGCCTGTGCCTCCGCGCTCCTGAAAGAAATTCATGAAAGACGCTGAGTTTTGATATGACTTCTTCCTTGCTGTCGACTTCTTCTTTCAGTTTTGCGATATCTGTGCCATCGGTATCAAACTGTCCGGATGAAAGGTGCCCTATGCCAAGAAGCACCATCACCATCGCGAGCATCAGGATTACAACCAGTATTATTTTTAATATAGCCATTGATATTCAACTACAATTACAGACACTTTTTGCATCTGTATAAGTTGATAACAAAAGATGACTCGATTTTGCTCACTCTGACATCGGCATTTCTATGGGGTTCAGAACAAATCCACGATTATATCGTCAGAAAGCATAACACCTTTATCAGTAAGGCTCAGCCGGTTGCAGTCAAATTTCAGACAACCTTCCCCAAGCGCCGGAGCCGCCTTGTCAAGCAACTCCACACGCGCTTCTTTTCCAAAATCTTTCTCAAAGCGGACAATATCAACACCCTTTGCAGTGCGCAATCCTGTCATGATCCGCTCTTCCAGGACTTCCTTGTCCGACAGCATTTCTTCCTCATGACATTTCTCGCCATTCTCTACTGCATGCATGTATGCGCGGATGTCACTTATATTCCATCTGCGGCACCTTCGCCCGTCGAAACTGTGCGCCGACGGACCGATACCTGTATACGGCACACCCTCCCAATACGCTGAATTGTGCCTTGATTCAAAACCGGGCAAAGCATAGTTTGATATCTCGTATCTCACATATCCGGCTTCACGCAGACGCTCGTTGACCATTTCAAACATTGCAACACTGATATTCTCGTCTGTCTCCTCTATCCGCCCCATGTCACGAAGCCTGGTAAGCGCGGTGCGTTCCTCAAACATCAGAGAATAGGCGGATATATGCTCCGGATGCAATTCTGTAAATATGTCAAGCGTTGATGAAAGAGATTCGAGCGTCTGACCCGGCAGACCGAACATAAGGTCAAGACTGAGATTCCCGAAACGCTGCCTGAGAATCCGGTATGCTTCCATCACTTTCCCGCAGTCATGCCTCCGCCCTATCGATCTCAGCTCTTTGTCGTTCATGCTCTGAACACCCATACTGACACGGTCTATGCCTGCATCGAGCCAGACATCGGCATTACCGGCAGTCACATCGTCCGGATTCACCTCAAGTGTCACCTCTGTCAAACGGACATCGCCCCCCCCTGCTGACCGGATTATACGCCTTGCCTCAGAAACCAGGAACCGCAGCAATCCGGCAGGCATCAGCGACGGCGTTCCCCCACCTATATATAAAGAGACGTCGCGCATTGCCGAAAGCTCGCAGGAACGGAGTTCCAGTTCTGCGACAAGAGCCTTGACATAACGCTCCCAATCAAAACCGGGATGGCGGACCTCACTGTAAAAATCACAATAAATGCATTTGCTGCGACAGACCGCAACATGTATATATACTCCTCCCCTGTTTACGCAATCACACATGACACAACCGATTGAAACTCTCCGAGAAATTGTTTGAATCCTGAAGCTGTCCAAGTTTCCGGAATCGTCCGCAAAGTTAATAATGTTTTATGGAAATATGTTACACAACATTTTAATTTCTTCTCCATTTTCCACATTTTTTACTAAATTGCGCTCGCTTTTGCAACACAAGGGCAATCCTCTACCCTCGCAAACCAATGAAATTCTTGTAACAATTAAAATCTTGTATCAATGAAGATTTATAAAACCAACGAAATCAAAAACATCGCCCTTCTCGGATCAAAGGGCGCCGGTAAAACCACACTCGCTGAATCAATGATCTTCGAGTGTGGAGTTATAAAACGTCGCGGCACAATTGAAGCGAAAAACACAGTGTCCGATTATTTCCCCGTTGAGAAAGAATATGGATATTCCGTATTCTCGACTGTTTTCAATGCGGAATTCAACGGCAAGAAACTTAATATCATCGATTGCCCCGGTGCCGATGATTTCGTAGGTAACGCATACACGGCTCTTGGAGTCTGCGACATGGGTCTTATCCTTGTGGACGCACAGTATGGCGTTGAGGTCGGAACTGAAAATATTTTCCGCACGACGGCAAAACTCAAGAAACCGGTTATTTTCGGTCTTAACCAGATGGATGGTGAGAAAGCCGATTTCGAAAACGTCATGGAGCAGATGCGCGAACACTTCGGTCCTCGTGTGGTTCAGATACAATATCCTCTGGAATCCGGACCGAATTTCCATTCGATGATCGATGTGCTTCTGATGAAGAAATACGAATGGGGTCCCGAAGGAGGCACTCCTGTAATTTCGGAGATTCCGGAAGACCAGCTTGAAAAAGCACGTGAGCTCAATCAGAAACTCGTTGAGGCGGCTGCTGAAAACGATGAGACGCTCATGGAAAAATTCTTCGAGCAGGGCAGCCTTACTGAAGACGAGATGCGCGAAGGCATCCGCAAAGGACTCATCGACCGCTCTATCTATCCGGTAGTCGTTCTCAGTGCTGCCAAAGACATGGGTGTCCGCCGTCTCATGGAGTTCCTTGGCAACGTATGCCCCTTCGTCAGCGACATGCCCGCGCCTGAGACAGTTGCCGGAGAGGAAGTCAAACCCGATGCGGAGGGACCGCTGTCAGTGTTCTTCTTCAAGACATCCGTAGAGCCGCATATCGGTGAGGTGTCATATTTCAAGGTTATGAGCGGAACCCTCAAGGCAGGAGAAGACCTTGAGAACGTCTCGCGTGGCGGCAAAGAGCGCCTTGCACAGATTTTCACCGTGTGCGGTCAGCTGCGTAACCCGATCGAGACTCTTGAGGCAGGTGATATCGGCGCGGCAGTCAAACTGAAAGACGTTCGCACCGGAAACACTCTTGATGCGAAGGGTTGTGACTATCAGTTTGATTTCATTAAATATCCTCAGCCTAAATACACACGTGCCATACGTCCCGTCACAGAAAGCGACGCAGAGAAGCTTGCCGGCATACTGACACGTATGCATGAAGAAGATCCCACATGGGTTGTGGAGCAGAGCAAAGAATTGAAACAGACTCTTGTAAAAGGACAGGGAGAGTTCCATCTGCGAACACTCAAATGGCGTATCGAAAACAACGAAAAACTCCCCATCGAGTTTATCGACCAGAAGATTCCATATCGCGAGACCATCACAAAAGCCGCACGTGCCGACTATCGTCATAAGAAACAGTCAGGAGGTTCCGGACAGTTCGGTGAGGTTCATCTTATAATCGAGCCTTATACCGAGGGAATGCCTGAACCCGACACATATAAATTCGGCAGTCAGGAATTCAAGCTCAATGTCCGCGACAAACAGGAAATTCCTTTGGAATGGGGTGGCAAGCTTGTTGTCTACAACTGCATTGTCGGCGGAGCGATCGATGCCCGTTTCATTCCTGCCATTGTCAAGGGTCTCATGGACCGTATGGAACAGGGTCCCCTCACCGGCTCCTATGCGCGAGACGTGCGCGTAATGATATACGACGGCAAGATGCACCCGGTTGACTCCAATGAAATCTCATTCCGTCTTGCAGGTCGAAATGCATTCTCGCAGGCGTTCAAAGCAGCCAATCCGAAGATTCTCGAACCTGTATACGACGTCGAGGTTCTTACACCGGGCGACACCATGGGCGATGTGATGAGCGACCTTCAGGGACGCCGCGCACTGATCATGGGTATGGCGTCTGAAAATGGAATTGAGAAACTCTCTGCGAAAGTTCCTCTTAAAGAGATGGCATCTTACTCTACATCTCTCAGTTCTATCACCGGAGGCCGCAGCTCATTCACCATGGAGTTCTCAAGCTATGAGCTCGTTCCGTCAGATGTTCAGGAGAAACTTCTCAAGGAATATGCGGAGACTCAGACCGAAGATTAAAGAAAATTAAAGAAAAGAATAACAATAATAACCTATCAGACGATTTTCAAGGACAGGGGACGCGACGAGATGTCGCGTCCCCTGTCGGCTTTCAGACCGGATGGAACAGATCCGGTTGTGTTTTTGATAAAATTATTAGAAATGAGTCAGGCACATGTCTGTGATCCATATCCACAAAGGACAGAAACCCACAAACAGTATCACCGAGAGTGTCAGCGAAGAGGTACCCGTGGCTACATATGTGTCATATTCATCGGCAATGATGATTCCGGAGAATGCCGGCGGCAATGCCGCTGCCACGACGAGCATTTTGAGATTCAGAGGATCCATCTTGAAAACAAGACCCATTATCAGAATGACAGCCGGCATCAGAACCATCTTGAGTATTGAACCGAGCACTGCCTGCCAGTTGATCTGAATCTTGATTGCCGACAAAGTTATACCGGCGGAAAATACAGCCATTGACGCATTCGCACCCTTGATAAGGTCGAACGACGGACTCGCCCAGTCGGGCCATGGAATACCGACCAGAACCCAGACCACTGCAAGGATCGGTGCCCACGCCACAGGTTGAGCCAACGCATGAAGCACCGGCTTCCATGCACTCTGCTTCTTTGTGGAACCCGGAGTCTCTTTTTCAAGCGATGCCTGCATGAGAGCCAGCCCCCCAGGGCTCCCGCCCGCCGTCACGC
>CAMWMW010000095.1 GCA_947175455.1 uncultured Porphyromonadaceae bacterium
GTTATAACACCAATGGCACATGTTCCCGTGTAATTGACTTCGAAGTAGAGAACGGCATTCTGAAGAATGTAAGATTCACAGGAGGATGTCACGGCAATCTGCAAGGCATCGCGGCTCTCGTGGAAGGTCTTGAGATAGAAGACGTGATACAAAAGCTCGAAGGAATCAGATGCCGTGAGAAACCGACCTCCTGCCCCGATCAGCTGGCAAATGCCCTGAAGGAAATTCTATGACAGTCACAATGTCATTTACCACCACATTCGCGCGATTCACATAATTTATTTAAACCTCTCTCATCTGTTTTATCTTATAATAAAAAAAAATATTTTATTATGCAGATAAAAAAACTATTGTTCGGCACGTCTCTTACAATTGCGTTGTCATGCGCTATTCCGATGATGACTTCATGCTCTGGAACTTCAAAAATTAATAATTCGGAATCGGATTCTGCAAAAACAGAAACTACAAAACGCAAAACAGGCGGTCCACAACTTGGCACCCCCGGCGGAGGACCGGTTATAGACAAAAGCGGAGATTCCACATTGCAGTCTATGATAACGGAGCTGCTTCCAAAATTCAGCCATTTCGAGTTTACTGATTCCAAGACCGGCAAGACCATCAATTACAGTTTGTTCACACCTGAAAACATTGATGAGTCCAGACAATATCCGCTGGTATTGTTTATGGCTGACGCAAGCACTCCCGGAACAGACGTTACCAGACCTCTCACCCAAGGCTACGGTGCGTTTGTGTGGGCAACAGACGATTGGCAGGCACAACACCCTTGCTATATACTTGTGCCGCAATATTCCGGTGTCGCGGTCAATGATGCATACGAACATACCGACGAAGTGGATATGGTAGCCCGTCTTGTCAAAGAAATCGCTCAGAAAAAAACGATAGATTCCAACCGCATATATACCACCGGGCAATCCATGGGCGGCATGATATCCATGTACTATAACTCGGCATATCCCGATTTGTTTGCCGCTTCCATTTTTGTCGATTGCCATTGGGACAGTGCTACCTTTCCCGAACTTGTAAAACATAAATTCGCATTCATAACGGCGGGTAAGGCAGGCACTTTCGATGCTCTTGAACAAGCTGCGCGTAATGCCGGTATCAAATACGAATATATAGAATTCAGTGCCAAACTTCCTCAACAGGAACAAGACAGGCTTGTATCCGATGAACTCGCCAAACGAGCACCCATCAATATAATCAACTTTGAATCAAAAACAGTTCTGCCCGATGATGGCAAAGGAAGCGAACACATGTATTCTTTCGATTATGCATACCGTCTCACCCCCGTTAGAGAATGGCTATTCAGACAAAGCAAATAAAATACCTCATAGCGACGCCATAGGAGTAATTCTTCTTAGTCATCGCCACGCCAATACATCGGACAGGAGGAGCGGGCGGAATGCAAAGTACTGCAAGACTCGTAGGTCAGACATTAGGGGCGATGCTATTGTTTTTGCAACAATAGCATCGCCCCTCTCTTCTGTGAAAATAAGTCTGTATATATCACTCGTATTCGCAATAACAGCCGGAATATTACCAGAACAGGCGCACTGAAAAAAGTCTGACATCCTGCGGCATACCTGACAGCATTGCTATTTGAGCGTGATTATATAACTGTCTTTACTTCTTCTTCATGAGATGCTTAATCCATATATAATAACCCGTAAGTGGCAGTGAGGCGCCGAGAAGGGCACCAAGAAACCATAGTATTCTTGTAATAATTCCTCCCAGACTTCCTGTATGGATAGAGAAAATCCATCCTCTCAGTTTGTCTGCCTCCGCAGAGTCTGCATATCTCATCTTCGGAGTCACCTCTCCGGTGCGGCGGCTGAATTCATAACTGTCAGAGGCCCTGCTGTTTCCCATTGAACCCAATGTCACTGTTGCTGTTTCGGCACCGACTGTTATCTGCGGAGCGCCGGGATTCTTCTCCTTAAGCTCCTCATATACTTGTTGCCAGCGTCCGAATTCCGACCTTCTACTACCTCCGGAATGCTCACCGCGGTGTCTTCCGCCATGACGACGGGAAGATTTGTCTGCACGCGTATCCGAATCTGACCCATTACGCGTCAGTGCCTTATTATTGCCTGTTTGTCCGAAATTACGGGGCGTATGTTCAACACCACACACAGCATAAAACGCCGTGCGATACCAATTGAAAGACCATGTCAAACCTGTCAGAGACATTGCAAGAACAAAAACTACCGCATACATGCCTCCTGCTACATGCAGACCTTTCCAGAAACCCTTCCACCCCTTTGTAAACGGAATCGACAGGCTGCGCCTGAAATTGTTCTTTGCCCGGGGCAACCATATCACGATGCCGGTTATCAAGGCAATAACAAAAACAAGTGTGGAAATTCCGACAAGCAATTTACCTGTTTTCACACCGTCTCCATGAGGATTTGCACTGTCAAGAAGCCATCGATGAAGTTTGAACATTGTCGAGAAGAACCCCAGTCTCTCGTATCTGCCGGTAACCCTGCCGGTATACTGGTCAATAAACAGAGAGGCACGCCGGGGCTTGGAGAGGTTGACCTGATAGGTTCTTTGTTTATCTGCAAAAACTGTAACTCCTGTAATCGACACACTGTCGGGCAGACCGGACTTTACACTTTCCATCAGTTCTCCCATCGGGATTGGAGAATCTTTTACATCGGCAACATAATATACATCTTTTTTGACGCTTCTTGTTATTTCCTGTTCAAAAACAAGCATTGCTCCGGAAAAGCACACCAACGTTATTATAATGCCGAATGGAACTGAAAGCCACAAGTGTATTTTACGAAATATTTTAATCATAGCGCATATTATTTAGCGGGAGTCATGAAACCGAAAGCCGTGATATCAGTACCGTCTATGCTGACACCCTTGGATGCCACAGCCGTTGCAGTGTCAATTGCATAGACAGCCGGATATTCATTTTCCACATTGACAGGAATATAAACTTTCCCCCCTGATGCATAAACTGTCTTGCCGATTGACGACACATTTGCAGGCAGACCTGAGACATAAGTGAGTTTCTTAGACTGCGCATTGAAAACAGCAAGTTCTGTCGCCGCAGGATTTGCCTCGGTCAAAGCCCTGTCATACATAACCATAAGGAAGTTATTTCCCCCGGCAGGCCAGCAACGCATGAAAGATCTGTTCTGCCCCAGAGTCTGCTCCTCTATATTGCAGTAATAGTCATCGAACTCAGTCTTTCCGGCAGGAATGCGGCATACTCCGGCAGGGAGTTTTGTCTGTTGCAGAGGGTCAGACATCGTCTTGGCATAACTCGACGAGAATACGTATACATCACCGTTCTCGGCAGCCCATATTGTCTGATAATACTGAGAACGATAACGTCCGCATGGCATACTTATTTTATCAGTATGCGCTATTGTCGGATTGGTGAAATCTGAATTATCATATATCGCAACCCAACATTCGTCAGGATACTGGGTTCCGACTATTTCACCTACTTTGTAGGAACCGGCACCGGAGCCTCCGGTGGAAGTCTTTACCAGACGCTGGTAATCACCGTCTTTACGTACCCACTTGCCGTTATCGATCGCATGACCGTACTGGCTGAGCCCCATCGGAATAGCTCCGCAATAAAGCCTGGAGCCACTTTGCTCAGCTCCCGAAAGAGTGACATACTCGCCATTGCCAAGCAACCCCTCCATGCTATAGTTACCGCTGTCCGTGTCATTCTCCCGCTTGCTCTGATTGTAGACATCAAGATAGGTCACAAGCAGTGTCATGGGTCTGTATCCGTTTCCATCCTTGAACTGTTCCGGACCCTCACCTGTCGACATTGTGATTATATCATCATTATAAAAACCGTAAGAAGAGAAGCGGCTGATGCTATATTCTTTGTTGCGAGCCTGCATCTGTCCGTTTTCTCCAAGAATATAACTTTTTGTCAGACCATCATTACCTTGCTGGTATGTAAGACCGTAAAGAAAATTTTTATAAAACACCCACTGCGTCGCGCCGTCATTGCTTAATCCATTGCCGACTGCAGTAAGACTGCCACTGTCAATTTCATCACCTGTAAGCAACACGCAGGAAGAACCTGCCGCACCCTGCTGAACAGTCGTTGCAAAGACATATTTCCCGTTGCCGTCAGAATCACCGCCATTTCCGGGGCTGTCATTGCCATCGCATGATGACAGTACTGCTGCATGCATTACCGCGCCTGAAAAAAGCGCCAGATAGTAAAATTTCTTATTCATAACATTGATATTATTTATAATAAGTACTCAGTCATTTGTTGTCGTTTCAATTGCCGAAATATATCCTTACTTTCCCATAAAAACCTCTCCCGGCTTTCTGAAGGCTGAAATTGTCGTATAAACGCGCATCTGTAAGATTGCGGCATTCAAATGAAAGATTATATCTCCCCTCAGCAATGCCATATGAAACGGTTATATTATGACAGAACTGATCCGGCACCATATAGTCTCCTTTGTTTGACCCTATATTGGCAGAAAAATAACAGAAACTGTGAGTATACTGATTGTCATATGAAACAGTAAGCACATTCCCCTTGCGTCCGAGACCATGCCAGTAAAAATTAAAATCAGAATCCGCGAACATCCACGGAAGATTAGGCATTCTCTCTCTGTAGGTAAGGTTGTTGACTGTGCTTCCCTGCGCTGTAGGCATATTGTCGCGCACATTCATCAGAGTGAAATTACCCCCGAGACTGAACCAGTTTGAATAGCTGTAACGCGCAGACATGTTAAAACCTTTGGTATCGACTTTACCATAATTTATATATGTGGCTGCAGATTTCCCTCCGCTCAACGACATTATGTTGCGTTGGATATAATCTTTTGTGTCTCGATACACAAATCCGCCCTCCACATAGATCTGACTGCTCCCGAATGAATTGTTGTAGCTTAGATTCAGATTTACATTATGGCTCGCCTCCGGCTTCAACGATATATCACCCACTTCAAGATCCTCATCTCCGAACATCTCTTCAATTGTAGGTAATCTGTATGCTTTTTCATATGATGCCTTCAACTGGAATCCCAACGGCATAAACCATGTACCCGCAGCCCCATATCCAAAGTAATCGATTGACCTTGAAGTAATCTGATAGAGATCCTGAGCCGATGTTGTGGCAATAGGACCTGAAACATATTGATGATATTGTTTTGCGAAAACAGAGAAATTCAACCGGCGATCAGGCATAAACCGGTATGACAGTCCGGCAATATTCTTGCTTGTGACCTTATTGAATTCATCTTTGGAATGCGGGACAGTGGCAAGATTCTCATTATTACGAAGAAACGAATTGAAAACATTGTTGAACGTAAAGACATGCTTGCTGCCGAGACGGTAATTCGCTGTCATTGTTGCCGACCAGTTGTGGTTTATTGCCTGCGAATATTGATAAGACTGCTCTCCCGGAGAATTTAATCTTGACGATTCCCCCCTCCAGTTATATTTGTACGATGCCGTGTCAACATTAACTGTGTTACTCTTGTTGTAGTTCGCACTCAATGAAACGTCAAGACCTCTGGTCAGAAGGTTTCGTTTTACATATTCAATCGAAGGCATGAGAGTATGACCGTGACGATGTTTTCGCCCGTACACGATTTCTTGTCGGACTCCGGTCTGGATTTCCTTATACATATGCGAATAATTGAATCCAAACAATAGTCTGTCAGCCCATGATTTATTGACAAGACCGATTTTCGCTATGACTGCTTCGTTATGATATGTGTCGTTAAACCTACGCACACGCTCGGAAACACTTCTGTCAATAGACCCTGACGCAAAATCCTCGACAGGGGAATCCACCCAATAATTATTGTCGGAATAATTCTGGAAAACATTGACTTCATACTTGAATCCATTAGCAAGAGTTTGTCCGAAATTCACATAAGACTTGTGAGTATTGAACGAACCATATGAGTATGAGGCATCAAGAAACCATCGGCGCTGTCGCTTGGGTGTAACGATATTGATTACACCACCGATTGCATCAGTACCAAAACCTACAGGAACCACACCTCGGTAAACTTCTATCCGCTCGGCAAAATTCACCGGGATATTATTCAGACCAAAAGAACTCCCCACTCCTTCCTGCGGCACACCATCGATGAAGACTTTTACATGTTTTCCGCTAAAGCCGTCCATGGTTACGGACATATCGGAACCTACGCCTCCGCTTTCACGTATTTTCATACCCGGAGCCTTTGCCAATGCCTCGCTCAGAGTTTTGGTTGTATTTACAAGCTCCTGCGTGTTTATAGCGGTTGCATTGAACGCGGAGTTTTTGACTTTACTCAATTGATTTCCCACTACAATGACATCCGCGAGTTGAGCGGATGACTTGAGCTTTATGTTGAGTTTGATTCTGGTGCCTTTCTTCAGCGAAATTTTTTTCTCAGACTTGTCATAACCTACAGATGAGAAAACCAATGTATATTCACCTTCAGGAGCCTTGATATGATACAACCCCTTGTCGTTGGTATAAGATGCATATTTCGTACCTTTCAGATATACATTCGCATAATCTATCGGCTCACCATCAGCAGTCATTACCTTCCCGGAAATCATCCCGATTGCCTGTTGGGCAAAAGAACATAATGAAAACAAGGTGAAAGAAACCAGAAACATTAGTAATTTCCTTAAAAAAAACATATCTATCACTTGCTATCGCTTAAATTTTAAGAAACTGTTAAAATTTAATTGTGAGGTTCATTGAGAGGATTTTATGAGACTCGGTAAAAACAGCC
>CAMWMW010000096.1 GCA_947175455.1 uncultured Porphyromonadaceae bacterium
GACAGCATACCGGCAGCCCCCATAGACACAACGGTCGGGCTCCATCTGTCTGACACCACTGAAGAGAGTTCATATTTCATCGCAAGAATCCTTATGAAATGCGTGAACCGGTTTCTTGACATTTTCGGTCTTGAACACCATTCCACATTGTTTCTCCTGCTATATGCCACACTGGTCTTTCTCGTGGCATGGTGTGTGGGAATGATGGTAAAATGGATTATGGTGTACACGCTCAATAAAATCGGACCTCATGTAAAGAACGATTTTTACAATTATCTTGTCGGGCATCATTTTTTCACAAAAATATGCCGCATCATCCCTCCTATCATATTTCTTATCCTTATTCAGTTCACTCTTAACGGGAAAGAGTCTCTCGCACTGTGGCTGACCCGAATCACATGGATATACATCGTATTCATCCTATGCCGAACTTTCACCACTCTTGCGGATGTAGTCTGGACTCATGTGAATAACCGCGCCAACAAACGCCATCTTCCTCTGAACGGTGTTGTTCAGCTGGTAAAACTCATTTTATGGATTATCGGAGTCATCATCGTGTTCGGAATCCTGTTCAACAGATCTCCGGCATCAATGCTCGCCGGACTCGGTGCGTTCTCTGCGGTTCTTATGCTTGTATTCAAGGACAACATATTGGGTGTCGTGGCTGGCGTTCAGCTGGCGGAAAACGACTCCCTGCACGAAGGCGACTGGATTGTACCGAACGGCTCCGATGCCAATGGTACGGTCGTTGGCGTAGGTCTGACTGCGATTAAGATCGAGAACTGGGACAAGACAATATCCACAATTCCCCCTTACGATCTTATAAGCAAAGGTTTCAAGAGCTACAGAAACATGCAGCTCAGCCATACACGCCGCATACAGAGAAGCTACATGATAGATGCGGACAGTATCGTGGCGACTGACGACAGTATGCTCGCGGAATTTGCTGAAATCCCGTTGCTGAAGGAATGGATAACAAAAAAGCTTGAACAACGCGCTGCAGGGAAAGTCGAAGATGTCAACAACAGCGCAGGGCTCGTAGACGGATCAATTGACACCAACCTCGGAATACTCAGAGCTTATGTCAAACTCTATCTCGACGCCAATCCGAATATCAGCCACGCCGATGACTGTTTTGTCAATACACTCGCCCAGACAGCAGCCGGAATTCCTTTCCAGGTATACTGTTTCACATCCACCTCATCATGGATTCCTTACGAAGGCATACAGTCAACGGTATTCGAGCATATAGCGGTGATGCTGTACAGATTCCATCTCTACACCTTCGAGAATCCTACCGGACGCGACACTATTGTCGACGGCTACCTCAGTCCCGGGAAAGATCCGGAATATATATGGGGACTCCCCTATCCTTTCTTCAACGACAGCGGACGTCCGGGAAGACCCGGTGTGCCACCCGCCGGTCTTTACCCGGGTGCGAACCTGTATTGCGGACAGGTCCCACAGACTGCTGACCAAAAAGAAAGCCCTGCTCAGAAATGAGCAAGGCTTTTTTTATTATCCCAGAGGTTCGAGTTTGACGGTGAAGTGTCGCATCAGCTCTGCCTCCCATTTGATTCTTACTCCGCGTGTGATCTCATGCCTGCGGTCATACACATTCTTCAATGCTGCAGCAATAACATTCATATGATTGTCAGTATAAGTGCGCCGGCATATGCACAGACGCAGAAAATCGTTGCCATCAAAACGATTCTCACGTGTTACAGGATCACGGTCTGCAAGCAGATACCCGATTTCACACCCTCTCACACCTGCTTCCCTATACAGCTCGATAGTAAGACGCTGAGCCGGGAACTCCTCCTTTGGCACTCTGTCAAGCACCTTGTCGGCATCAATGAAAAGAGCGTGTCCTCCTACGGGACGCTGATATGGTATCCCGTATTCATCAAGTTTGGAGGCAAGATACTCCACCTGTTTGATGCGGGTCTCAAGCATATCGAATTCAGTGTTTTCGTCAAGACCGACAGCGAGTGCCGCCATATCGCGGCCATTCATTCCGCCATAGGTAAGGAACCCTTCGAAAGGAATCACGAAACGCTTGGCACCCTCATATATGTCCTCCCAGCGGGTCGCTATAAATCCGCCCATATTCACAAGTCCGTCTTTCTTAGATGACATTGTCATGATGTCGGCAAGACTGAACATTTCCCGGCATATCTCCTTTATTGTGGCATCCTTGAACTCCGGTTCCCGTGTTTTGATAAAATAGGCGTTCTCGGCAAATCTTGCCGAATCAAAAACCACTCTCTTACCATATCTGTCGGCGAGTTTGCGAACTCCACGTAGATTTTCCATGGACACCGGCTGCCCTCCCGCAGTGTTGTTTGTAATGGTTACAATTATAAACGGTATTTTATCACAGTCTTTGGCAAGCACATTCTCAAGCTTGTTAAGATCCACATTACCTTTGAACGGAACCTCAAGCTGCGTGTTTTTTGCTTCATCGACCGTGCAATCCACGGCAAACGCCTTACGGCTTTCTATATGTCCCTTGGTGGTATCAAAATGAGAATTACCCGGAACAATGTCACCTTCTTTTACAAGATGCGAGAAAAGCACATTTTCAGCAGCACGACCCTGATGCGTGGGTATCACATACTCAAACCCGGTGATACGGGTTATTGTATCCTTAAGTTCATAGAATGAACGAGCTCCGGCATAAGACTCGTCTCCTGTCATCATTGCCGCCCATTGACGGTCACTCATTGCGCCGGTGCCTGAATCGGTCAGGCAGTCGATGTAAACCTGATCTGCCCGCAGCATGAACACATTGTAATCAGCTTCCTTGAGCCAACGTTCACGCTCTTCACGCGTGCTCTTGCGTATCGGCTCAACCATTTTTATTTTCCAAGATTCTGCAAAAGGTAGTTCCATGTGTAATTAGATTTACGTTTATTCGATAAAATTAAGCATCCCGCACCAATTTTCAAAGAAAAATTCCTTAAAAATTCGATACGGGATAAACAATGTATATTTTAATACTATAATATTTAACTCAATCTAATATTTATGCCCTAAATATTATAGTGGACTCCATTATAATGTACAATGTCAATGCAGATTTCATAGAGACCTGCCATAATCTTATTTGCTTTTGATTGCAGTCACTGTATACCCTGCCTTGCGCAACCCTTCGATTACTCCGTTTTCTCCCGGAAGATGCAACGCTCCTACAGCCACAAATGTCGGTGCCGCATTAAAAATTTCAGGAAGTTTTGAGATCCAGTCAGCATTACGTTTGTTAATCAGCAATTCCATAAACGCGGATGAATCCTTATTTTCATTTTTCGCAAGCTCGAACAATGCGTCTATATCCTGAGCAAGATAGGCATCGTTGAGTTTCTGTGATTTCTCTACGCCTTCATCCGGATTGTCAAGAAGTTCCACCAATGCCTCTGCCTGTTTCGAGATCGGCTCTGAACAATACAGAATTTCTGCCTGATATTCAGGCGTTTCGAGTCCTATGACTTCCTTACCTGTCGCTTTGCCTTGAAGCTGGAAATATGTGTCAAGCTGCTCGGCAGGATTAAATCCGGGAAGCTTCTGCTTCACCATCTCTACGGATACCATTGCCGTGATTACCATAGGCTTCATACCCTCCAGCATCTGCAGTTCCATCCCTGGCATGGGTGCCCATTTCTTGAATTCTTCCGATATGCGTCCGAAATCTTCCGGCGAAATGACACGAGAAAGAATGCTGTCTGTCGGAGCGATCATATAACGCTGCATCTTGGAAGCAAGCTCCATCTGATTCACAGTCATGTCTATCTCTCCGACAACCTGACTTGCAGATTTATATGCATCACGACATCCGGGCACTTCATCTATGATGGACAGTGGCGCAAGATGATGCGTTCCGAAAATATACGATGGATTTTTAAGTCCGTTGCCCTCAACCTTATAAAAAATCTGGGCAGACATCGAGATGCATAATAGCACTGCCAATGACAATAATGCTGTAATTCTTCTTTTCATTATTATTCTGTTTTAAATTGTTTATTAATTAGGTTTTGAAAGTTAGTTTATAATAAGTAAATGCTGTGCTTATTATAAACTAACTTTCAACACCTACTTATTAATGAAATTTAAAACCAAACTCTCTGATGGTTATCTATAAGACGCAGTAAAAACAAATAAATTTCATCAGAACCGTTTTTTTTGTTAATTTTGTAAGAAATGAACCACACCAATGGACAACAGGACCTTCATAGATAAAATTGCCGAAAGAACAGGCAGAACCAGAGAAGAGATCTCTGATCTGACAGAATCTCTCAGAGTCATTGTTGCCGAAGCGATAAAAGACGGTGACATAGTCGCGATTCCATCTGTCGGCACTTTCGAGACAAAACTCAGAGGGGATAGGATAACTATCCACCCGGCATCCGGCAAAAAAATGCTTATCCCCCCTAAATTGACAATAAACTTCAAACCGTCATCACTTCTCAAACAAAAGATACGCTGATGAACGAAAAAATAACGCTCCCGACACTTGTCGGTCTGCTGGCTGACAAGACAGGAAAACAAAAAAAACAATGCGAAGATTTCCTTCGCGAATTCTTCAACACACTGGTCGACGCGATGGAGACCGGTGAGAATGTGCGTATTAAATCTCTCGGAACATTCAAAGTCGTAGCCGTTGAACCTCGGAAGAGTGTTAATGTCAACACAGGCGAACAGATGGAAATTCCGGGACACAACAAAATTGTTTTCGTTCCGGCAAAAGAACTTGCAGAAGAGGTCAACGCCCCCTTCGCCATGTTCGAATCCTTAGAACTCCCCGACAACGTCCTGGAAGAGACCCTACCCTCCTCTGAAATCTCAGACACGATTGTGTCTGAGGCGCAAGCCGCAGATTTCCCGGAACCGGAAACAGATTCGCAAGAAAACGAACAGGAATATGAGATTGGGAATGAGTTCGGACCGGAATCTGTGTTGGAGCCTGAATCCGGGATGGATTCAATAACCGAGGCGACGGAATCGGACGAAGAGCACCCCGAAACTCGAAGAAACTATAGATTTTTATTGGGATTTGCATGCGGTGTGGCATGCGCGGCAGTAATATGCCTGTGCGCATATCTGTTTTTCTTTGAGAAGTGGGTAGTCTCAGTCTCCGGAGAGAAAAAAACAGAAGTTTCTGCACAAACAGAAACTTCCACACCCTCGGCAAATGCAGATGTCAGACAAATTCCGGAACCAGTCGTATCCGACAGCGACAAGAAAGATTTAATTGCAGCTGCTGACACCGACTCCAAGAATGAACAGACGGCAAAAGCGGAACAGACGGCTGAAAAAGGACAAACTGCGGAAGTGCCAACCCGACCCTCTGACGAACCGGTGTATGATACCATCACAAAAACCCGTTATCTCACCACTATGGCTAAAGAGCACTACGGCAA
The DNA here is from genome assembly GCA_947175455.1 of uncultured Porphyromonadaceae bacterium. Lineage (GTDB taxonomy): Bacteria > Bacteroidota > Bacteroidia > Bacteroidales > Muribaculaceae > Lepagella. The sequence goes on from CAMWMW010000096.1 coordinate 5,418, forward strand.
CTACAATCTGTGGCCGTACATATACGAAGAGAACAAAGCTATCCTTGGTCACCCGGATCGCATACGGCCCGGCACAAAAGTTATTGTTCCCCCTCTGTCAAAATATGGAGTAAATCCGTCCGATCCCGATGATATTGCCAAAGCGAAGAAGAAAGGAGTGGCAATCTACGCACGTTACCAATAAAGCACCGCTACATGAACACTGCAATAAAAAGAAGGATATTTGAGACATTTATATTTATCTGCATATCGATATTTTGCCTCATTCCTGCAAAAGCAAGCGAAGTTTCCGATGGAATTAATTTCATAAGCACAGGAAACATCAATATCCGCCAACAGCGTCCGTCACTGTCAATGTTAGGTGGTGAAGACCCTAACGACCTTTCTGCCTATAACAACCCCTTCGATTATGAAGGTAATACGGAATATAACATATTTTTTGAAAAGACAGTCAGCAAACATCCGCTCAACGATTACGCAAGCGTTTTCAATATTGCAAATGAAAATCTGTCACAATCCGATTTTAAACAAAAAGCTTCAGTCTCTATCAAGGTTGCAGGCGACTCCTTTATAATTAAAATAATCACACTTGACCCCCATAGCCGCCAGACGAATGATTCTAAGAAATTTTCCTGGCGGGGAGACAGAATAAAAGTAGACACAATGTCGGCGGCATTCAATATATCAAATAAAGATACCTCCGGCAATTGGTTCTATATCTTTGAATACGGAGCAATGGCTTGCATCAACAACGGGGAAATATCGATAATCATTAATTTCGACAAAAATGACGGCACAGATTTCTTCAAATTCATTGACGGACTAAGAAAATACCAAAGCAATATAACTGAAGTCATCAAGTCCTCCGGTTTGACTGTCAGCCAATTCATTGAGATGCATAAAAAAGAAGGAAATGCCGACAAAACGACTGTCTCATCCACAAATAGCATACCCAAAGACTGGAAAGGACTTCTGGATAATTATAAGCTTATCCTTGATCGATGGGGATGGCAAAAAAACGGGGAAGTCCGCAAAATGCATAAAGTTGACGGTGAATACATTCAATTACAGAAATCTGGTGTAAAATCGATAAGAATCGAATGGAATGGATGTCAAGACGGCAATCATATATATTCTGTTCTTCCTGATGGAAATACATTGGATTTTGAATTCCAGACTTCTCCTGAATTAAAAAATGCTGATCAAAGAATCACAATCAAAAACGTTACATGCCTTGACTGCGGGAACTACGAAGTTGAGACAATCGACAAATTTGGAGTTGTGCGAT
>CAMWMW010000097.1 GCA_947175455.1 uncultured Porphyromonadaceae bacterium
GTGCTCTGCTACACTCCCCTCAAGGCGAAGGACATCAAGAAGATGCAGAAAGGGGCGGCGCTCCTGTGCATGATGGACAATATCCTCTTCGATCCCGCCACCATCAAGGCTCTTCTTGAAAGGAAGATAACCACTGGATGCTTCGACAACATGTATAGCCACAACGACGAGCCCGTCTTCGCCAACATAATCGACGAAATCGACGGACGCGCCGCGATAATGTATGCCGAAGAAGCTCTTTCATATCTCGGAGGAGGCAAGGGCGTTCTTCTTGCGGGAGTCGCCGGCATCAACCCCTGCGAAGTGCTGATAATCGGCATGGGCAACGACATGGTTTCCGCAGCCAAGGCGGCAGCCGCTACCGGAGCCCGCGTCACACTGATGGACAACGACACCTCCACGCTGCAGGTGGCGAAAGACCTCATCGGACCGATGGTAGAGGCGATAGCCGTGCATCCGCGTGTGCTCTACAACCGGGTGAAGACCGCCGATGTCATCATACTCGGCAACACCACACGCCCCTTTGAGTTTCCCAACAACCTCAAGGCTGCGATGAAAGAAAACGCCTATGTGCTCGACATGAACGAGACACACCCGTCGGTATCCGTGCCCCGCACAGTGGCGATGGCGCTTTCCACCGCACTGGTGAATTTCTTCGACGAGATGGCGATAAAGAACGGATTCTACGGAATGGTAGCGACCACACCCGGCGTCCAGTTCGGCATTGTGACTTATGAAGGGAAACTTGTCGACAAGCTTATCGGAAGCTATCTGGGCTTGCCGAGCGTAGACATAAACGTCATGCTCTCAGCCGCAAACTGACCCCTGAATGAACACGAGGAGAAGTCTCATCCATATAGTCTCCTCCAACAAATGGGGAGGAGTTCAGACATACGCCCTTGACATCTGCCGCCATTATGCGGCGGCAGGGTGGGAAGTGACAGCCCTGACGCGCAACGCGGTCGGGGTTGACGCTCCTTTTGCCGAAGCGGGCATCGGTCTTCTCCACGCTCCGGTAGGCGGCTTCTTCGATTTCGCCTCCCCCATGACGCTCGCCCGCAGACTCAGGGAATCGCCGCGCGGTGCCACTGTCGTGCATACCCACAGATATCGCGACGCATTCACAGCCCTGCTGGCAAAAAAGATAGCCAACAGACCCGATGTCAGAATCGTCACTACACGGCACACCGTCAGGCGGGGACGCGACACCCGCGTCTTCCGCAAGATCTATTCTGGCATCGACGCCCACATATTCGTATCGGAGATGTGCTACAACGCATTCCGGCATTCCCTCGGAGAAGACATGACACTTCCGCCGGAGAGAATCCACATACTGCGCAACAGCATAAACGCCGAGACCGGCAGTCCCCTGCCGGAGCCGGGTCACGGACCGGTAGTGGCGCTCTATCAGGGAGCGCTGGTAAGAGGGAAAGGGCTGGAGACGCTCATCGACGCCATGTCGCTGCTGAAAGGCACACGACTGCGACTCCGCATCTCCGGCATGGGGAATCCCGATTACCTCGACATGCTCCGCAGGCGAGCCACACAACGCGACGTGATGGAAAACATAGACTGGAACAGCAAGACAGCCTCCACACAGGAAGCCTGCGCCGAGGCACATTTCGGCGTAGTCCCCTCCACCGACACCGAGGCATGCAGCCTCGAAAGCCTGCGGTTCATGGCAGCCGCCCGTCCGCAGGTGGCAACATCAAACGGCGCGCAGAAAGAATATCTCGAGAACGGGCGCAACTCCCTTCTCGTGAATCCGGGAGATTCCGCAGCCCTTGCAGAAGCGATGCGCACGCTCGCACTCGATCCCACCCTCCGCACCCGTTTGGGCAAAGAGGCATACGATGATTATTCACGCCATCTCTCATGGCGGCATTTCATAGACTCTCTCAATAAAATATACACGAAATGAAAAAAGCACTTATCACCGGTGTTACCGGGCAAGACGGCTCCTATCTGTCGGAGTTCCTTATATCCAAGGGTTATGACGTTCACGGCACAATACGCCGCAGTTCAACGGATTTCCGCGAGCGCATAGCCCATCTCGAGGGCAATCCCCGTTTCCATCTCCATTACGCCGACATGGCAGATTCGATGAGCCTCATGAAAGTGATAATGGACGTGCAGCCCGACGAGATCTACAACCTCGCGGCGCAGAGCCACGTGCAGGTATCGTTCGATGTGCCCGAATACACAGCCAACACCGACGCCACCGGGGTTCTGCGCGTGCTTGAGGCAGTGCGCCAGACCGGTCTCGCCGACAAATGCCGCATCTATCAGGCATCGACTTCCGAACTTTACGGCAAGGTGGAGGAAGTTCCGCAGAACGAGAAAACGCCTTTCCATCCCTACAGCCCCTACGCCGTGGCAAAGCTCTACGGTTTCTGGATCGTGAAGGAATACCGCGAGGCATACGACATGTACTGCTGCTCCGGAATCCTCTTCAACCATGAATCGGAACGACGCGGTGAAACCTTTGTGACACGCAAGATCACCCTCGCGGCGGCAAGAATCGCACAGGGGAAGCAGGACAGACTCTATCTCGGCAACCTCTCGTCGCTGCGCGACTGGGGTTACGCGCCCGACTATGTGGAATGCATGTGGCTCATGCTCCAGCAGGAGAAACCGGAAGACTTCGTGATAGCCACCGGTCGTCAGCACTCCGTAAGGGAATTCGCCACACTCGCCTTCGCACGCGTAGGCATCACGCTCCGCTGGGAAGGCGAAGGAGCTGACGAGAAAGGCATCGACACCGCGACAGGGCGTGTGCTTGTGGAAGTATCGCCCGATTTCTATCGCCCCACCGATGTGGTGAACCTCTGGGGAGACCCTTCCAAGGCAAGAGCCACACTCGGATGGAACCCGACCAAGACATCGTTTGAAGAACTTGTGAACCGCATGGTGGATTCCGACATGAAGAAAGTGGCGATGGAACGCGCCTCGGAACACGTGCGCACCAATCTTGAAGAATATCTTGAGAAAGGAATCGTAAAATAATGGAAAAAGAATCGAAGATATACGTAGCGGGACACCGCGGCATGGTAGGCTCGGCGATCATCCGCGAGCTCAGACGCCAGGGATACGACAACATCATCACCCGCACACACTCCGAGCTCGACCTGACCGACCAGCATGCCGTCAACCGGTTCTTTGCCGCCGAAAAACCGGAATATGTGTTTCTCGCCGCCGCCAAGGTCGGAGGCATAGAAGCCAACGACAAGGCGCCGGCGGATTTCATGTACCTCAACATGATGCTTGAGATGAACGTGATTCACGCCGCATGGCGCAACGGATGCCGCAAGCTGCAGTTTCTCGGCTCATCATGCATCTATCCGCGTCTCGCGCCGCAGCCCATGCCCGAATCGTGTCTTCTCACCTCCTCACTCGAGAAGACAAACGAGGCATACGCGCTCGCCAAAATCTCCGGACTGAAATATTGCGAATATCTCAACCGGCAATACGGCACCGACTTCATCTCCGTGATGCCTACCAACCTCTACGGACCCAACGACAACTACCATCCCACACACTCCCATGTGCTCCCGGCGCTTATCCGCCGCTTCCACGAAGCGAAAGAGAGCGGTGCGGAGAGTGTGACCTGCTGGGGCGACGGCTCCCCCCTGCGTGAATTCCTCTATGTCGATGACCTCGCCAATCTCTGCGTTTTCCTGATGAACAACTACTCAGGCAACGAGACCGTCAACGCCGGCACAGGGAAAGAGCTGTCTATCAGGGAGCTTACACAGACCGTAGCGGAAGTCGTGGGTTATAAGGGAAGAATAGAATGGGACACTACCCGTCCCAACGGCACTCCCCGCAAACTTCTCGATGTGTCGAAAGCCACGAGACTCGGCTGGAGATACAGCACGGAACTCCGCGAAGGAATCGCGCTGGCATACGAAGATTTTCTCAACAATCCGATGAGAGCCGAAAGATAAGAGACAAAGGATGAATGCGGATTTCCTGAAAAAGAACGCAGAAAATATCGTGTCATGGGGGGTGTTTTTCATCCTCCTTGCCACATACTGGCTGACCGTGGCGCCGACAGTGTCATACTGGGACTGTCCGGAATACGTTGCCGCCGCATGGAAACTGGAAGTGGGTCATCCTCCCGGCAATCCGACATGGATGCTCGTCGAGCGGGTCTTCACCATGCTCTCCCCCTCCGGGAAAGAAGCCGCGCTACTGGTGAATCTCTCAAGCGGACTGTTCACCGCCTTCGCCGGTTTCTTTCTTGCCAAAACCATATATGCCGCCGCCGGATGGGTAGCCGGTGCTCTCCGTCCCCGCCGGTGGCAGGAGCTTCAACGCGCCGTGGCGTCGCTTGTCGGCGCACTCGCCTTCGGATGGTGCGACTCGACATGGTATTCCGCCGTAGAGGCAGAAGTATACGCCATGTCGATATTCATGACATCGCTGTGCGTATGGCTGATGGTGAAATGGGCATTCTGCCGCACGCAGCCCCTCGCCACGCGTTATCTGATACTTCTCGCCTACATTTTCGGGCTTTCACTCGGAGTGCATCAGCTCAACCTGCTCTGCATCCCCGCTCTCGCCATAATCTGGGGGATAAAGCGCGGCGTGCGCAAATGGTGGAAGGTCGGTTTCATGTTTCTGCTCTCCCTCCTTGCAGTGGGATGCATACTCACCGGCATAATGCCGTCCACCATCGCATTGGCGGCGGAAACCGAGTTGATATGCGTCAACACACTCGGACTCCCTTTCCTGAGCGGTGTGGCGATATATGTGGTTCTGCTCGGATGCAGCCTGCTGACCGCGCTTGCCGTGACATCGCGCTCCACGAACCGGGGAGTGCTCGCCGCATCCGTATTTCCCGCCATTTTCCTCTCCGGAGTCTTCATCTTCTCCGGCAATATAGCGGCGGGAGCCGCCCTGAGCGCTGTCGCCTCACTGCTTTTGGTGCGCGGACACGACTTCACCCCCCGCAGGCTCAACATATGCATGTGGCTTCTTGCCATGCTCCTTACCGGCTACTCCTCCTACGCGCTGATACCGATAAGAGGCGACATACCCTCTCCTGCCAACTCCACTCAGCCCGGCGACCCCTTCTCATTCGCCTCTTACCAGGCACGCGAGCAATACGGCGGCGCACCGCTTCTTTACGGCAACACCCCTTACAGCAAAAACATCCTCCACGAGGAATTCGCGCCTGACGGCACACCCGTATATTCACGCACTGTCCTGAAACGCAGACACCCCGTCGTGACGCAGAAAGAGGAAGGGGCGATCATCAGCGACCCATACAGAATGCTCACTTCCGAAGACACGATCTTCAACGAACGTGCCCTCCGCAAGAAAGGTGACGCCTACATCGTGAGAAGCTACGCCGTGGAACCGGTGCTCACTCCCGAACTCAACATGTGGTTCCCGCGCATCACGAGCCGCGCCCCCTCCGACCTCCCCTGCTTCGCGGACTGGACCGGGATGGAAAAAAGCAACATGACGGAAGTCCCGGTAAGCGAGACACTGGATTCAGCCGGAAACTACACCACCCGGCTTGACGCCGCCGGAAAGCGCACCGAAGCGAGGTCTTACAGACCGACCTACGCGCAATCCCTGAAAATGCTGCTCACCTACCAGACCGGATACATGTATTTCCGCTATCTCCTATGGAATTTTCTTGGACGCCAGAACGACGCGCACTCCACCGGAGAAGTGGAACACGGCAATTTCATAACCGGAATCCTGCCCGTCGACAACGCGATGCTCGGAGCCGAAGACGCGCTTCCCGCCTCGCTGGGCAAAGACAACAAAGGCAGAAACAGTTATTTCCTTCTTCCGTTCCTGCTGGGAATCGGGGGCATATGCACCCTGCTCGCGGCAGGCAAAAGGGGACACAAGACATGTCTCGCCACCGCCATGCTCTTCATCATGACCGGACTGGCGATTGTGGTCTATCTCAACCAGTCTCCCGGAGAGCCGCGTGAAAGAGACTACTCCTTCCTCGGTTCATATCTCGCGTTCGCCATATGGATCGGTTTCGGAGCATTCGGAGCGATGAGGCTCGCCGGGAAATACGCGCCCGCGGCGGCTCTTGTCCCGCTCTTTGCCGTAGTGTGGATGTTCATCGAGAATTATGACGACCACGACCGTTCCGGGCGTCTTGCCGCGTCGAGAATAACAGCGAACATACTCAACTCTCTGGACAAGGACGCGATACTCTTCGTCGATGGCGACAACGCCACATTCCCCCTCTGGTATGCCCAGGAGGTAGAGGGGATACGCAAGGATGTAAGAGTCATAAACCTCGCATACCTGTCGATGCCTCAGTATGCCGCCGCGATAATGAACAACTGGGACGGGGCAAAAGGTGTCGCCACGACTCTTCGCCGCGAGGAGATAATCTACGGAGCCCTGCAGTTCCCCCGGATAGCCGCAGACGCGTCAGACACGGTTGTCAGCGCGACAGAGATGCTTGACTCTCTCGGCTGCTCCACGCGCAAGGAATGCCACCACCGGAAAGTGTGGCTTAGAACAGGGAAAGGTGACTCCATAGTGTATAATGTCGGGAATCTAAGCAAGACACCCGGCGGGAGATCACTGGATTTCCGGAAGCTGATAATGTTCGACATCATAGCCACAAATGCCTCCTCTCCCCGACCCCGCCCGGTCTACTGGCAC
>CAMWMW010000098.1 GCA_947175455.1 uncultured Porphyromonadaceae bacterium
AGATGTAGAGGCGGTCAAGGCTCTTGATATAGACTACATAGGCATCGGTCCATAGCGGTTCACTGAAACCAAAAAGAATCTTGCCCCGACTCTCGGCATTGAAGGTATCGGTTCAATATGCGGCAATATGCATGAAAGAGAGATAAACATCGCGACAGTCGCAGTGGGAGGAATACTGCCTGAAGATGTCGCTCCGCTTATGGAAAGCGGAGTCAACGGCATCGCTGTCAGCGGTGCGATAGCATTTGCTCCCGATATTAAAGCGGCTACAGAAGAGTTTCTGCGGTTGCTGGAACCATATGAAAAGAAATAACAACTACATTTGATTTATGCATGATATACTAAAAATCGGAGAACGCGAATTCACGTCGCGGCTCTTTGTAGGCACAGGCAAATTCGCATCGCCGGATCTGATGCTCGAGGCAATAAAGGCTTCGGAATCCGAAATGATCACCGTTGCAATGAAACGTGTGAACATGATGAATGAGGCTACAGACGACATGCTGACCCATATCAACAGGGAACATGTGCAGCTGCTTCCCAACACTTCGGGAGTACGTAATGCCGACGAAGCGGTCCTTGCCGCCAAAATGAGCCGGGAGATATTCGGCACATCTTTCATCAAGCTTGAAATACATCCGGATCCCAAATATCTTATGCCAGATCCCATTGAGACTCTCAAGGCAACCGAAGAACTGGCAAAAGACGGTTTCACCGTGCTGCCTTATATTCAGGCAGACCCCGTACTGTGCAAACTTCTTGAGGAAGCCGGTTCTTCTGCTGTCATGCCGCTGGCGGCTCCTATCGGTACCAACAAAGGTCTTGTGACAAGAGACCTTCTTGAAATAATAATAGAACAAAGCCGCGTACCGGTGATTGTAGATGCCGGTCTCGGAGCGCCGTCACATGCCGCGGAGGCGATGGAAATGGGTGCTGACGCCGTGCTTGTGAACACGGCAATCGCGGTAGCCGGTGATCCGGTCATGATGGCAGAAGCCTTCAAAGATGCCGTGCGTGCAGGGCGCAACGCTTTCAACGCCGGGCTCGGAGCGGTTTCAACATACGCTCAGGCAACAAGTCCGCTGACTTCTTTTCTTGATTAAGAAACTGTTACAAATCTAACTCAGACAACAATAACATGAAAATAGAGAACATAGACGTTTCGTCATATCCGAATTCTGAAAAAGTTTACGTCTCAGGCAAATTGCCCGGAGTACGAGTAGGTATGAGGAAGATACACCAGTATCCTACTGTAAAGATAGAAAACGGCAAAAGGGTTGAATATCCCAACGAGGACATTACCGTTTACGACACATCCGGACCATACACGGATCCCTCTGTAAAAATAGATATGAACAAGGGGTTGCCACGTATGCGCGAGAATTGGGTGGAAGAACGTAATGACACTGAAATACTGCCGGATATAACAAGCGATTACGGTCGTATGCGCCGTGACGACAAATCACTTGATTCTCTCCGTTTTCCGGTGCGGCATAAACCGCGTAAGGCAAAAGAGGGAGCAAGAGTGACACAGATGCATTATGCAAGGAAAGGCATTGTGACACCGGAAATGGAATATGTCGCAATAAGAGAAAATCTGGACAACGAGTCAAGGGGGATAAAATCATATATTACCCCTGAGTTCGTAAGAGATGAAATAGCATCCGGACGGGCTATAATAGCCGCCAATATCAATCACCCGGAGGCTGAACCTATGATTATCGGTTCGGCATTCAGTGTCAAATTGAATTCAAATATCGGAAACTCAGCTCTCTCTTCGGGCATAGAGGAAGAAATTGCAAAAGCCGTGTGGAGCTGCTATTGGGGTGGAGACACACTGATGGATCTCTCAACAGGCGACAACATACATGAGACCCGCGAGTGGATTATCCGCAACTGCCCCGTACCCATGGGAACAGTACCCATCTATCAGGCACTTGAGAAAGTAAACGGTGATGTAAGGAAACTGACATGGGAGATATACCGCGACACTCTTATCGAACAGTGCGAACAGGGAGTGGATTATTTCACCATACATGCAGGCGTGCTTCGCGAACATGCGAAACTCGTGCAGGAACGCCTCACCGGCTGTGTGTCACGCGGAGGATCAATCATGACCCAATGGTGTGTGCTTCATGATTCCGAAAGCTTCCTTTATACCCATTTCGACGAGATATGTGAGATTCTGAACAAATATGATGTCGCCATATCTCTTGGAGACGGTATGCGCCCGGGATCCACTCATGATGCAAATGACCGCGCCCAGTTCCTTGAGCTTGAAGTTCTCGGAGAGCTGACAAAAAAAGCATGGGAACATGATGTTCAGGTTCTTGTTGAAGGACCGGGGCACGTACCCATGCACAAGATCAAGGAAAACATGGACAAACAGAAAGAGGCATGCTGCAATGCGCCTTTCTACACTCTCGGTCCTCTGACAACAGACATAGCCCCCGCCTATGACCATATCACATCCGCCATAGGAGCGGCTATAATTTCTAATCTCGGCACGGCGATGATCTGCTATGTGACACCCAAAGAACACCTTTCGCTTCCTACGCTCGAAGATGTGCGCGAAGGTGTGATCACATATAAGATCGCCGCTCATGCGGCAGATCTTGCCAAGGGATTTCCCGGAGCAACGGTAAGAGACGATGCCTTGAGCAAAGCCCGCTATGAATTCCGCTGGAAAGACCAGTTCAATTTATCGCTCGATCCGGAAAAAGCAAAAAAATATTATCTTGAATCAAGGAGAAACGCTCCCGACGCCGATGATCGCTTCTGCACGATGTGCGGTCCCAATTTCTGCGCTATGCGCATCTCTCAGAATATAGAATCGGAATGCAAGAATTAGAATTCAAGTGTGATCCTTCGAAAGACGCGGTGTTCGGTCATGGTTTCGCTGATGAAATAGGCAATTACGACTGGAACGAGACAATACGCATTGTCGACAATGCCACAGAGGCTGATGTGCGCAGGGTACTTGCCAAGGCACGGCGTAATGTGAAACCTCTGACACCTGAGGAATTTGCCATACTTATTTCTCCTGCGGCAGATCCGTTTCTTGAAGAAATGGCACAGTTGAGCAGACATTACACTCTCGAACGCTTCGGGAAAACAATCTCGATGTATATCCCGATGTATGTCTCCAATGCCTGCACCAACAAATGCGTATACTGCGGTTTCAACCATGACAACCCGTTCACACGCACCACACTGACACCGGATCAGGTAGAGAATGAATGCAAGGCAATCAAAAAACTCGGTCCGTTTGAGAATCTACTCGTTGTATCGGGAGAATATCCCTCCTTATGCGGGGTGGAGTATCTCGAGAAAGTCCTGCACCGCTGCCGACCTTATTTCCATAACCTCACAATCGAGGTTCAGCCTATGAAAGCGGCAGACTATTACAGACTGACTAAATCGGGACTCAACGGTGTGGTGTGTTTTCAGGAGACATATCACAGGGAAGCATACAAGGAATACCACCCCAAAGGGATGAAAAGCCACTTTGACTGGCGACTTAACGGCTTCGACCGTATGGGTGAGGCTGGGGTTCACAAAATCGGCATGGGTGTTCTGCTCGGACTTGAAGACTGGCGTGCCGACACCATAATGATGGCAAGACATCTCAGGTATCTTCAGAAACGTTACTGGCGTTCACGTTTTTCTGTGAATTTTCCCCGTATGCGCCCCTCGGAGAGCGGGTATCAGCCCAAGGTCATCATTAACGACAGGGAACTCGCACGTCTCACCTTCGCCTTCCGCATATTCGACCACGATATTGATATTTCCTTCTCTACGAGAGAAGCCGCATCATACCGTGACAATATAATGCGACTCGGTGTGACATCCATGAGCGCAGGCAGCCAGACAGAACCCGGCGGTTACGCCACTTCTCCGGAAGCGCTCGAACAGTTTGAGGTCAGCGATGACCGCTCACCCCTGTCTGTGGCTGAGGCAATACGCGCAAACGGATACGAACCTGTCTGGAAAGACTGGGACGCAATCTTCGATTAGTGAAACATTGACACACATATTTTGTTATATAAGGAGAGGAATCTTCCTCTCCTTATTGCATTTATGTTAAACATATTAAACAGAATATTTATGAAGTTCACACAACCCCGATTGCCATATTCGCCCGATGCCCTCGCACCCGTAATCTCCGCGAATACAATAGATTTCCATTATGGGAAACATGAAAAGGCGTACATCGACACTCTAAACACCCTCATTGAAGGTACCCCGTTCAATGAAATGTCGCTCGAAGAGATTATATGCAAGAGTGACGGCAAACTCTTCAACAATGCCTCACAGGCATGGAACCACATATTCTATTTCTTCCAGTTTTCCCCTAATGGTCTTAAGGAACCTGCGGGAGAATTAAGGAAACAGATTGAAGACCAGTTTGAAAGCGTGGAGGCATTCAAGAAAAAATTCGAGGAAGCCGGCGCCACACTCTTCGGTTCCGGATGGGTATGGCTGTCTGCCGATGACAAAGGCACTCTCTTCATCACCCAGGGTGGCAACGCATCAAACCCGATGACCCAGGGGCTGAAGCCGATACTGACGTTCGATGTATGGGAACACGCATATTACCTTGATTATCAAAACCGGAGAGCCGATTATCTACATTCTCTCTGGGATATCGTAGACTGGGACATCATAGGGATTCGTTATGGAAATGAATAGAAATTACAATGTATAAACTGCAAACGAAACCCATGCCGGAGTTCCGGCATGGGTTTCGTTTGCGAACTTGTCGCTATAGATTGTGTGTTTTCTACGTTATTTGAGCATCTGCTGCAGACGTTCCGGTTCATTGGTGGTGATGTAGTCAACGCCCTGCTCGATACACCATTTCATGTCTTCAGGCTCGTTTACTGTCCATACGTTGACTTCAAGACCTTTGTCGTGACATTCCTTGATCCACTCGGGATGCTTCTTCATCACCTTTAGTGAATAGTCGATGCCCGCTCCCTTGGCAAACTTTATCTGACAAGGAACATAATCGCCGTTAAGGAAATAGACTTTAGCTCCCTTGGGTGCTGCCTTCACATACTGCTTGAAGGCATCTTTAGAGAAAACTATATAGTCGGTCCGGTCTTCGAGACCAAATTTCTTTACCATCTCGATTGTCTTTTTCACAGCCTCTTTCTCACGCGCACGGCTGTCATGAGTCTTAAGCTCCAGCACAAGGCGCGTCTTCAGCCCCTGGGCGGTCTTCAGATATTCTTCAAGAGTCGGAATGTTCTCACCGTTCGAGAGTTTCTGCTTACGCACTTCCGCTGCCGGTGTGCGCTGAATCTCGACCCCGTTTATTGTAGGATCATGATTGACAAAAATAACATTGTCCGGAGTCATCCACACATCAAATTCAGAAGCATAGCAACCGATAGAGTCTGCTTTTACCAATGAACGGATTGAATTCTGCGAAGCTCCTGCCGTATTCCAATAACCGCGATGAGCTATTACCTTCGGCTTGGCTGCCTGAAGGGCAAATGTTCCGGCGAACACAGCCGCCGCAATCAACATAATACTTTTTCTCATGATATCGTATGTTTTAGATTGAATATTCCACCATTACTTTCTTACGGACATCCGTCTCGGGTATCTCAATGACAGGATTGCCGCTTTCATCAACAGAAACCTTGCGTTTTTTGCCATTCACCTTCACTCCGGCTTTCACATCGGCTCCCGGAATACAGACCTTGTAAGAACGCTTTTCGATGCATCCGTCATAAGTGCCTTCTGCCGGATTCACTGTTATTGTGGCATTATTCCCTTTTTGCGAATAATTAAGTTTTGTAACCGAATATTTCCCTTTTGTATAGTCAAGGCTGATACCGTCGTCCTCATAAAGTTCAAATGTGTTGTCCGCATCGGCACCTGCCGGATAAACCGTCAGTTCAAGTTTTGTCAGAGGTGTTGTGGCAGGTCGCGATGTATAGGGTTGCATGGCGAGTATGTGTCCGCCTCTTACATACAACGGAAACTCATCAAGAGGCTTGGCGATGTCTTGGGTCTGACCGCCGTCAAAACGCTCGCCGGTGAAATAGTCATACCATACTTCTCCCTTCGGGAACCACACCTTCTGTGAGGCAACTTTGTTCTCTCCTGTTCCCGGAGATGTTATAGGAGCTGCCATGAGAACATCACCGAACATGAACTGCTGCGGCTGGTCAAAAGATTCTTTCTGGTTTCCGAAATCAATAAACATAGACCTGTTCAGAGGAACCATAGTGTTGTGCGTATGCCATACATTACTGTAAATATAAGGCATCAGCTGCGAACGGAAATGATACATCCTGCGCATTGCCTCCGTTTCCTTCTTTCCACTTATCCAGGGACGGCGGTCAAGTTTCTTGTCTTTTGTCGAGTGCACTCTCAAAGCCGCCGATAACGCTCCGAACTGAGTCCAGCGTGTGGTAAGCTCCGGATTCGGTTCTCCGCGAAAACCGCCTATGTCGTGTGCCCAGTAATAGCAACCGCCCTGACCTGAACATGCCGTGAGCTTCACTTCAAAAGCCAGCATCTGCCAATTTGCCTGCGCGTCACCGGAGAACTGGATGGGATGTCTGTGGTCTCCCCACCCTGCCCAACGGCTATAACCGGCTCCTCGTTTCC
>CAMWMW010000099.1 GCA_947175455.1 uncultured Porphyromonadaceae bacterium
GATTTCATGATTCCGAAGAAGGAGCATAGCGGGCTATGCGACTGATGAGAAATCATGAAAGCATCCAAAAGATTCAAAATTTAAATAAGCACTGCATTTACTTATTATAAACTAATTTTCAATACTTACTTATCCTCAAAAGAGAATAGTGTGCATTTGTTGTATTAATTGGATAATCCTTTTCAATTAGTGACGGCTATATCCATTAATTTTGCAGTATAATGACAGTAAGTGTTGAATATCTTTCAACAGTCGCTTTGTCTCAAATAAACCATAATTCTAACCTGAAAATAATACACCTCGCAGATCATGAAAAGAGCAGTTTTCTCTTTTATACTGGCAGCCGCTTTGGCATCAGTTGCGTTTGCCGGCAATTATACAAGATATGTAAATCCTTTTATAGGTACAGGCGCAATTGACGGCGGTCTCTCCGGCAACAATTATCCCGGTGCCACCGTGCCCTTCGGCATGGTGCAGTTAAGTCCTGATACGCATGAGGCTCCCGACTGGTACAATGCTTCCGGATATGACCATAATGACAGCCGGATATATGGTTTCAGCCATACGCGTCTGAGCGGAACCGGAGCCTGCGATCTGATCGACATTCTTCTTATGCCCACTGTCAGTGACCTGAAAGTGTCCGGTTTCAGCCACGGTGACGAATCCGCTTCGCCCGGATATTACAGGGTAAAGCTGTCGGATGAAGACATACACGCCGAATTGACAGCAACCACGCGTGCCGGAATACACAGGTACACTTATCCTTCAGGAAAAGAACGCAATATATGGCTTGATCTTGACCACTCCGCCAATAAAGGCAGCTGGGACAGAAGAATAATAAACGCGCAGATACGGCAGACAGCTCCCAATCGTATAGAAGGATACCGGATAATAACAGGTTGGGCGAAACTGCGGAAGGTCTATTTCACGATCGAGTTTTCCGAACCAGTTGCCTCAATGACGCTTTTTGACGGCGATGGCAGGGAATATTGCAGTGAGGACGCCACACTTGTCAACGGACGCTCGCCCCGGGCTTTGATTTCATTTGGAGCAGACGGTAAGCCATTGGTCTCCAAGGTTGCGTTGAGCGGAGTCAGTATTGCCAACGCCCGGGAAAACATGAACGCCGAGGCTCCGGATTATGACTTTGACCGGTATGTAAATGATGCCGACAGAATATGGGACTCGCATCTGGGTAAAATCGAGGTCAAGGGAAACCCGGAAAATATGACCACATTCTATACCGCTCTCTACCATATGATGATTCAGCCGAATACGTTTTCAGACATAAACGGTCAATATATGACTCCGGATTATTCAATTGATACGGTACCGGATGGTGAGATTCAGTACACCACATTCTCCTTGTGGGATACTTACCGTGCGGCGCATCCTCTGTATACGATCATCGAGCCGGAAAGAACACGCGACTTTGTAAACAGCATGCTCCGGCATTACGACTATTACGGCTATCTGCCGATATGGCATCTCTGGGGGCAAGACAATTATTGCATGATCGGCAATCATGCGATACCGGTAATTGCCGATGCCTTAATGAAAAATATTCCGGGCATTGACATGAACCACGCATGGGAAGCTGTCAGAAACAGTTCCACGCAGTCTCACCCGAATTCTCCCTTCTCGGTATGGGAACGTCACGGATATATGCCTGAGAACATACAGACACAATCTGTCTCCATCACTCTGGAGATGGCATTCGACGACTGGTGTGCCTCGAAAGTAGCCGCTTTGGCAGGAGACGGCAAGGCGGTTGAAAAGTTCGGCAAACGTGCACGGTTTTATAGAAATCTCCACAATCCGTCCAACAACTTTTTTGCACCCAGGGATGACAACGGCAATTGGATCGAACCCTTTGACCCGTTGAAATATGGAGCCAACGGCGGACAGCCTTTCACCGAAGGCAATGCCTGGCAGTATTACTGGTATGTGCCCCATGACATTCCGGGTCTTGTCGAACTGACCGGAGGGAGCAAGGCATTCGAACAAAAACTTGACACATTCTTCACGCTCACGGACACCTCGGGAGAGAAAAATGACAACATATCGGGTCTGATAGGGCAGTATGCCCACGGCAACGAGCCGAGTCATCATGTGGCTTATCTTTACAACTATATCGGCAAGCCTGAAAAGACACGCCGCATGGTGAAGCATATAATGTCTACATTGTATAACAACAATTATAACGGATATGCCGGAAATGACGACTGCGGCGAGATGTCGGCATGGTATGTGTTCAGCGCAATGGGCTTCTATCCGGTTAATCCGGCATCGGGTGAGTACAGCATCGGTATTCCTCTGTTTGACGAGTGCATAATACACTTGCCTTCAGGCAAAGATTTCACAATCACCGCCCGACGCAGGAATCAGGACTGCGTGAATGTAAGGAAAATGACACTCGACAACAAGGAGTTCAAGTCGCTGTCATTATCTCATGCCGATATTGTAAAGGGCGGAACCCTTCATTTTTTAATTGATTGACATTCATGCGAACGGCGGCAGTTGGCCGCATGTGTGAAATTCCGTAATCGAGGTATATTCTTGCGTAACATTGGTTATTTGTCTTGTCTGTCGGTATGTTAATTTTGCAATACGGATCAAAAGATATACAGACATATGAAAAGAAACATCACCTTGCTTCTATTGGCAGTTTTTACGTTGATGACAATCAAATCGCAAAACAATAAAAACATTATGGAAATGGAAAGCCTCGAACTTACACCGGAATGGGATAAAACTTTTCCCCGGAGCAATAAAGTGAAACATAAGAAAGTCACGTTCACCAACCGTTACGGCATCACTCTTGCTGCCGATATGTACAGTCCGGAAAATGCCGTCGGTTCATTGCCGGCGATAGCGGTCTGCGGTCCTTTCGGCGCGGTCAAGGAGCAGTGTTCCGGTCTTTACGCACAGGAAATGGCGGAACGCGGATTCATCACACTGGCATTCGACCCCTCGTTTACTGGAGAAAGCGGCGAACAACCGCGTTATATGACCTCTCCGGACATAAACACGGAAGATTTCAGCGCTGCCGTGGATTTCCTCGTGACACATCCGTCGGTAAATCCGGAGGCTGTAGGTGTGATTGGCATCTGCGGCTGGGGTGGTCTTGCCATAAATGCGGCGGCGTCAGACCCTCGCATAAAAGCGACCGTAGCCTCGACAATGTATGACATGAGCCGGGTCAGCGCCAACGGATATTTCGACAGTGCGGACACTGCCGAAGAGCGTGACAAACTGAGAGCGGCACTTGCAGCGCAGCGTACGGAGGATTTTCGCAACGGTACGCCGAAGCTTGGAGGGGGTGTGCCGGATGTGCTTCCTGAAGACGCACCTAAATTCCTTCGTGATTATTTCGATTATTATAAGACATCCAGAGGCTATCACCCCAGATCTCTGAACTCAAACGGCGGCAGGAATGCAACATCCCCGATTCCGTGGATAAATTTTCCGCTCATGAGCCGTGCCGCCGAGATTAAGAACGCGGTAATGATTATTCATGGCGAAAAGGCACATTCCTTTTATTTCGGCAGTGACGCCTATAAAAAGCTGACTGTGAATCCGGGTCAGGACAACAACAAACTCTTTATGGCAATTCCCGGAGCAAGCCACACAGACCTTTACGACCGTAAGGATATAATTCCGTTTGACGCCCTTGCAGGATTCTTCAATGAGTATCTGAAATTCTAAACATGAAGTTTTAAACCGTCTTCTGGAAACTGTTTTTAAACCGTCTCTTAAACCTTTTTAAGAGACGGTTGTCTAATATTAGGATAAAACTATTTTGTTGAAAGCCTACGTGGCTTCAGCAAATTAAAACAATTGTTATGAAAAAGTTTATACTTGTATTGGTTATGGCTGCTGTGGCTTCCGTTACGGCACCGGCAGCAGAGACAAAGGCGTCTTTCCCCGGAGGAGACAAGGCTCAGGCGGAATTTATCGGCAAGACACTCGTCTATCCAGCCGCCGCTGTTGAAAATGGAGTGGAAGGTGTGGTTGTTGTCTCTTTCACTGTAAAGACCGATGGCACCATCGGAAATATCAAGGTAAAACGTATGGTTGATCCCGACCTTGAGGCGGAGGCGATACGCGTGGTAAAGAAAATGCCGGCATGGATTCCCGCGTCAAAAGACGGTAAAGCCGTGGAGTCCACTGCCGAAGTGCCGTTCAGATTCTCGATCAAATAGGAATCCTGATACCGGCGGTTGACGAGACTTTCATGTTGATTTTATTGTGAAGGTTCCGGTCCGAGTGCATCGGGAAAAATCTCAAGCAACTCGGAAACAATCCGTTTTGCGACAGTGTCGCCCAGATGTGCGGCTCTGTCATAATATATGATCGATTTTTTATAATCGTAGCGTAATATGTGGCCGTGCGAATAAGCGTCTGCCACTTTTTTTATTGCTCCGGCAGATGTGGAGTCACCCGGATTCCCCTCAAAATAGTCTGCCAGTTCCCGCAAGGCGGAGGGAGATCTGCGTCCTGCCGCGTAATCAAGAAGGCGGAGAGCCTCTGCCGTGTCTGCCGGCAGTTCCGGCGAGCCTGCGAGCAGAAGGTGCCCGAGATTTGCCGAAGCCTTGGCATCTCCGGCAGCTGAAGCGTTCCGCAGATACATGAGTGCCGAATCGCGGTCGAGACGTGTACCCTTTCCCTGCCAGTATAAGAACCCCAGATAATTCATTGCCCGCAGCGAACCGGCTGATGCGGAATCGCGCAGTGCGGATATGGCGCATTCCTCGCCGTTTGCAGCGCGGTCTTCGATTTCGCGCATCGGAGTGCCGGGAATCAGTGACGCGCACGGCAGCGCGGCGGCTATCAGACAGAGGAGTGTACGCATCGTTTTATTGTTTTGGTGTCAATGTCACGAGCGGCACGAGCATTTCCTGAAGCGAGATGCCTCCGTGCTGGAAAGTGCCGGTGTAATATTGCACATAATAATTGTAATTGTTCGGATATGAGAAAAAATCCTCATTGCACGCATATATGAATGAACTTGACAGATTCGGTGCCGGCAGTCCGAAACGCTTGGGATCATGCATCTCATATACCTGTTTCGGATTATAGCTCAGGTTCTTTCCTACTTTGTAACGCAGGTTTGTATTGGTGTTTTTATCACCTACCACTTTCACCGGATTGTCTACCCGTATCGTGCCGTGATCTGTGGTAAGAATCACCTTGTAGCCCAGTTCGGCAAGCCGGCGGAAGATGTCGACGGCGGACGAATGGCGGAACCAGCTCTCGGTAAGCGACCGATACGCGGCGTCGCTGTTTGCAAGCTCGCGTATCATCTTTGATTCGGTGCGCGCATGTGAAAGCATGTCTATGAAGTTGAGCACAAGAACCTGCAGCGGTATGTCTCTGGAGGAGGAGAGCGACTGAACGAATTTCTCACCTGCCGATGAATCGTTGAGTTTTGTATACTGGAATCTGTCCTTTCGGCGAAAACGGTCGAGTTGTGTCTGTACCAGCTTTTCCTCGTGGATATTAAGACCCTCGTCCTCATCTTCGTCTACCCAGTATTGCGGAAACATTGTCGCTATCTGCAGCGGCATGAGACCTGCGAATATGGCGTTTCGCGCATACTGCGTGGAGGTCGGAAGAATGGTAGTATACAGTTCTTCCGACACATTGAAGAATTCCGACACAAGCGGCAACACCACTTTCCACTGGTCGAGTCTGAAATTATCGACCAGTATGAAACATGTCTTCTCCCCCTTGTCGAGCAGAGGGAAAACACGCTGGCGGAAAATCTCATGGCTCATGAGCGGATGTTCCGCACCTGTCACCCAGCCCTCGTAGTTGCGTTTCACGAACTTGCAGAAATTGGAGTTTGCATCGCGTTTCTGCATCAGAAGCATCTCCGACATTGAATTGTCTGTCTCCGCAAGTTTGAGTTCCCATCTTACCAGCTCGCGGTATACATCCATCCAGTCCTGTATTGACGCGGCTGTGTTTATAAGAGAGGAGATTCTCATGAAATCCTGCTGATATTCTGAAGAAGCGCGTGTCGCCACTATCTCCCGGCTGTGGAGATTCTTTTTTATTGACAGGAGTATCTGGTTCGGGTTAACCGGTTTTATGAGATAATCCGCGATCTGGTTGCCGATCGCCTGGTCCATGATGTTTTCCTCCTCGCTTTTGGTTATCATGATAACCGGGATGTCGGGATGCGAGCGGTTTATCAGGGCAAGAGTCTCCAGCCCGGAGATTCCCGGCATATTCTCGTCAAGCAGAATCAGAGAATAAGGCTCGTTTTCCAGCGCATCAAGCGCATCGCGCCCGTTGGATACGGTTGTCACTTCATATCCCTTGGCTTTAAGAAAAAGTATGTGTGGCTTGAGAAGATCTATCTCGTCGTCAGCCCAGAGTATTTTGTCTGTCATATCGCTAATAGGAGTCGGGATTCGGAATTGTTTCTGATTCTTGAGGAGGTGTGGGTTCCGGCAGGTCGGCGGGAGCAGGTGGCTCTGCCTCGAAGCGGAAGTATTCTTCGAAAGAACGCCCCTCGTTGAGGAGAAGTTCAAAATTGTGCTTGCTGATCATGATTGGTCTGACC
>CAMWMW010000100.1 GCA_947175455.1 uncultured Porphyromonadaceae bacterium
CCCTTGACATTGAAAAAGCCGCCGATTTCACCTTTGCGAATCAGTTCGCCAAGCTCCACACTTTTCACCGCTCCGGTCTTCATGGAGCCGCCGGAGGGAAGCGAAAGCTGACCGAGTTTCTCACGCACCGTCATCTTTTCCATTAATCCAGAAATGAACTCATGCATCCTGTCTTCTTCTTTCATCCCGGAAGTTTCTGACGCATAAGCGACCGGACAAATTGTGAGAAAGAGTAGCGCCGTTCTAAAAAATCCTTTTATTCTGTCCTTCATGCCTCTGATTCTCTGAAGATTGTTGTTTTTTATGGAGGTGATCTCCGAAACTCAGAGGTCACCTCCATTCTCAACTATTTGATCACAACTAATACTTATGCGTTTTGTCATCGAGCGTTGCTCTCGTCATGCTCCCAGCCCGGACGGGAATAAAACTGTTCAAGAGTATATCCATAAGACTCCGCAGCTCGCACGGCATAATCCGGAATCGGCATATACTGACGTGTGGGAACCATCCCTTTGGATTCAGATGTGAGAGTGGCGTATTTGTTATGGCGGATAAGGTCAATCTTCCGCATACCCTCCAGATAGAATTCTTTACCTCGCTCTTCAAGAATCGCATCCAGAAATGAATCCATCGATGTAGTCTGAGCGGAAGCAAGTCCTCCGAGTCCGGCGCGGCTACGCACCTGATTCACAGCATCTATAGCATCGTTGTCAGGAGCTGACTGAGAGTCGCGGACCTTCAGTTCTGCGTACATCAGCAGAACATCTGCCCAACGGGCAATCGGAAGATCCGTTCCCTGATAAGTCACTTTATCCTCTGCCGGATATTTCCACGGTATGTAACCGTCCCATCTTTTCCCTAAATCCGCAGATGTGATATGAACACCTTGCTTGGTCCAATAATCGGTATATATGGTAGCTTTACGGAGGTCACTGTCATCAAACCTGTCATAGAATTTTTTCGATATATTGTAAAATGGACTCCATCCGCCATTCTGAGGATATAAGGCTGTCAGATTACCGTTCGGGTCGGTGGCGGACTGGTTGGAAGGGCATACAAGCCATGCAAAGTTGTTGATATTGCCCTCTTTCCTTCCGCCGTTGATCCCCGAACGGTCACAGCTTACTGCCATTATAATCTCATTGTTGAATTTGTTGGCATTTTTGAAAAGATCCTGATACGGATTAGAACCTTTGGTGAAAAGAGAATATTTACCCTTCAGTTCTTCATACATCTCCAGACCTTTCTTATACCACCCTTCCATGTGCCCCCCTTCGTTCAGACAATGGCGCATCATGCAGTAGCGAGCGAAGTCTCTTGTGTAACGACCTTTCTCCGATTGCGTTTCGGGAACATTCCTGACAGCGAACTCAAGATCGTCGTAGATCCACTGGCAATACTGGTCAAGCGTCGGTCTCACCGCAGCCTGCTGCGCAGATTCGTCAAAAACTTTGTCATAGTCCACAATCACAGGCACTGGACCGAACACATGGAGCAGATAATACATGAAGTTGGCACGACAAAGTCTTGCCTCAGCTACAAGACCATTCTTGGTCTCAACTGAAATATGATCCTCCGGAGCCCGTTCTAAAGTTCCTATAATTTCTGTAAATCGCGTCACATGCACTGTTTTGCGATACTGACCAGGAGTTTTGTCATTGGCACTCCCGTCGTTGTAATAACGGCAAGGCTCGTAATCCGCCTTGGAAAAATCAAGCCAGCCGCTTGCCAATGTACATAACCCGGGAGCCTGCATATCTGTCGGAGTATCAAACATACGCACATATCCACCGGTCGGCTGGTAGATGCAGTGCTGGGTTCCGTCTGAAAACTTATACGCATTGACAGACTGAAAGGGCACATAGCAACCCATGGCGTATGACACATAATCACTCTCGCTTGAGGGATACGAACCTTGAAGAAGACTTCCGAATATCTTAGGTTCAAAATTATTCTCGCAGCCTCCGAGCATAAGGCACCCGGCGACAAGGAATGGAAATATTATTTCTTTTTTCATGATTGAGTTCGATATATTAGAATGTGATTCTTGCTCCGAAAGCGAATGAACGTACCTGAGGATACTGACCGCCTGTCACATTGTTGGACGTGGTGATGATTTCAGGGTCGTCACCTTTGTATCCGGTAATAATAAAGGGATTGGTGATATCTGCAAACACTCTGATACTTTTGAGATACCCTTTGAATACTTTCCATTTCAACGCATCGAAAGTATAACCGAGTGCGATGGTACGCACACGCAGAAAGCTTGCGTTCTGATAGCACTGACGCACTCCGACTCCTTCAGGCATCGTGATATTACGCCAGGCATATCCCGGTTCAGTACCATTGGGATTAGTCTGCGAATTCCACACATTGTATGCGTGCGAAGCGGGATTCATCGTCTCATAACCATTGGCGAGATTGGACACCGAACATGCCGTTGCATAGGTTGTATTGTATTTGTCCACGCCGAGCTGCCCGTAGAGGTAGATGTCGAGATCCCAATTCCTGTAACGGAATGTATTGCCTAAACCATAATACAGTTTCGGGGTCATATCTTCCATGAATATATCCTCCTTGTCGATGACTCCATCACCGTTCTTATCCACAATAATCGGACAACCGGGCATCTGCGCCGCAGCTGCGAGGGATTTCTGCGATTCGGGCATATTGCTCTTGTCCATATTGATTATGCCGTCATATTTATAGAAATAGCTTGCATTAACCGGCTCGTTCTTACGCACCTGATACGGTTTATAGTCATAGTTGGGCATACGTTCAACCCAGACGGCTTTATAGTGCGACAGGTTAAGGTTCGTTGTCCATGTGAAATCA
Source organism: uncultured Porphyromonadaceae bacterium (assembly GCA_947175455.1). Taxonomy (GTDB): domain Bacteria; phylum Bacteroidota; class Bacteroidia; order Bacteroidales; family Muribaculaceae; genus Lepagella. The sequence continues at coordinate 2,836 of CAMWMW010000100.1, forward strand.
CCGGTCTGGAAATTCCTTGATGTGATCGCGACCTCAACTCCGGAACGTCTCAGATGAGCGCCATTGATCGGACGTGTCGGATACATATTCAACGGTGCTGTGCTGGCATTGCCGAGCATATCGGTGATATCGTTGCGGAACAGGTCTACAGACAGCGTGATTCTGTCGTTGAGGACATTGAAATCCACACCTATGTTCTTCATCGTTGTCTTCTCCCATGTCACGTCTGTATAAGTCGCACCTTCAAGTATATAGGGGATATGCATGGAATTCCCTTCGCTAAAGAATACGTATGTGGGTGAGACTCCGATTGTGCCATAAAGCGTGGAGCCGAGATTATCATTACCCGTCTGACCATAGCTGGCACGGAGTTTCAGCAGGGAGATCCAGTCTACATCGCGAAGAAATTTCTCATTGTTGATGCGCCATGCAGCCGACACTGACGGGAACCAGGAATATTTCTTGTTCTTGAAAAATTTGTCAGTGCCGTCTCGACGGATTGTAGCGTTTACGATATATCTATCCAGGAAATTGAGTCCTACGCGTGCGAACTGCGACCGCCGTTCGTTCTCCCCTTTTGAAGAAGTGGGCATGAACGGACCGTTGGCAGCCGAAATATTGGCATCTCCGATAAGATTGTTGGAATTCTGATATTCTGTCATTATACCGTCGCTTTTGTGAACATAACGACCCATACCTATCACTGCGTCCACATTAACGATATTAACGAAGCCGTGATTGAACATCAGAGTTCCCTCCATTGTCTCGTACTGGCGGTGATAATAGTTCAGGTTGCCTCGGGAGTTTTTCGCAAGAGAGAAATATATCCCTTCCGGAATATAGGAACTGCGACGGGAGTTGTCTTTGTTCACACCGTAGAGGAGACGCAATGACAGCCAGTTTTTCACAATATCCGCATCGAGAGTAAAGCTTGCAAACATATTGTTTGACCGCGATTTATCTGAGATTCCAAGACTGGCAACCGGATTGGGGACACGACCGACAATCGTATAGTCTCCGTTCTCATCTGTCACAGGAAGATAAGTCGGATACCTCTTGGCAAGCCAGATTGAGCCTGCCGCCTGGTCTTTCATCGAGCTGTTGCCTCCCGTAATAGAGTTGTCGTATTTGTTATTGTTCATATTCAGGATAGTTGACAGCTTCAGAAAGGGGAATAGCTGAGCCTGCACATTGGTGCGCAGTGAATAACGCTGCATTCCGGAATTTCTGAGGACACCTTTCTCTTCATAATAATTCAGACCAAGATAATATTTGATAATCTTCGTGCCGCCGCTTATTGTCAGGTTATGGTTATTGACATGCCCGGTCCGGAGCACCTGTCCAAGCCAGTCGGTATTGATGGCGTTATGGATCTCTTCATCCGAGAACAGAGGCGTATAACTGCCGTCGTATTCTTTGTTTCCATACGGATACATGTTCTTATTGTAAAGATATTTCTCTTTATCATAAAGATTCACCATCTCCATGTACTGACGGGAATCAAGACGATCCATATCATAATTGTAATGCTTCATGACCGTGTAGCTTCCTTCATAGGTAATGGATGGTTTCCCCTCCCTCCCTTTTTTGGTGGTGATAAGCACTACACCGTTGGCTGCTTTAACACCATAGATGGCGGCTGAAGCATCCTTGAGTACCTCTATCGATTCAATGTCGGCAGGATTGAGCGAGGCAAGTCCGGAACGATTGATGTTGGACGGTAATGCTGTCCCCGAGTTACCTCCTTCAAGATTAGAACTCGGCATCTCCACTCCATCCACAATATACATCGGTGTGCCTGACCCGCGAACCGAAATGTTGATTCCGCCACCAGGCTCTGCGCTGGCAATTGTTGCCTGCACTCCGGCTGCACGACCCAGAAGCATGCTTCCAACCGTAGCATTGGAAGTTTTTGATACTTTGTCGGCATCGACTTTGGCTATGGAAGTGGTAAGACTTTTGCGCGATGTGGTGCCGTAGCCCACAACCACAACATCATCAAGAATGGCATCGTTCTGAAACAAGCGCACATTGAGACTGCTTTTCCCTGCCGTTTTCTCCTCCCGGGAAATATAACCGACATATGAAAATTTAAGAGGATCATTATCAGCCAGGTCAACTGAGAACTTCCCGTCCATATCGGTCATCACCCCTCCTCCGGGGTTGCTCTTCGGCGATACTGTGACTCCGACAAGGGGTTCACCGGTGGCATCGTCGAGCACAATGCCACTGACACGACGTTTCTGCTGCCCGCTTTTAGGCTGAACACTTTTCCTGCTGTCTTCCTTAAGGGAAATCTGACGTCCGCGGATTTCGTAACTGATGTTTGTGCCTGAGAAAAGTTTCTCTACAATAGCGGGGACAGTCTGGTTTTTCACTATCAGATTTACTTTTCGGTCTGCACTGATGTTGCTTTTATAGAAGAAAATATAATCCGAATTCTTCTCAATGTAACTGAGTATGTCCTTCACTGACTTGTTCTGTGCATTGATACTCAGTTTTTTCTCCAATGCGTAATTCGGTGCCTCTGTCTCGGAGGAATATCCCTGCTGTGGAAGCGCGAATATGGCACACAGGAGCAAAACGCGGGCGATTAACCTTCCCGCGAAGGATAGGTTGCTATCGTTTTTCATACAATATAGCGTTAATGTTAGATTTTGTTAGTTGTTGTTTTCAGTAATTCACGCAGATTACTGCGGAGTTCCGGATGGTACGTGCATTAGATTCTGTCTGTTTTTTTCTGAATATTTACTTAATTAATAATTGAGGACCTTAAGAAACTGTTTAAGTTTAAACAGTTTCTAAAACTAATCTTTTGATACCCGGATTTTACCGTTAGACATCTTGGTGTATTTTATGGGAGTGGAATAGCTGATTGTATTAAGCACCGGTTCAAGATCTTCTTTCAGGTCAAGCTTGCCGGTGACGCGCATCCCGGCGACATCGGGATCTATCTTGAACTCCTTGCCATAATAAAGCGTCAACTTATGGAACACGTCTGACAGCGGACGATCGTCGTATATAAGCATATTGTCTATCCAACTGATATATTGCGACACATCGACGCGTCTCGGAGAACACGGCTCGCCATCTATGACATTCACCATCTGACCTGGACTCAGATGCACATGACGGTGCTCTTTGTTCTCAACGTTCACACTACCTTTCACAAGAACCACAGAAGCGGATTCCTCTGTCGGATAGGCAGAAACGTTGAAGCTTGTTCCAAGCACTTGCACATCGAAATCTTTGGTGCGTACAAAGAAAGGCGCGTGTTCGTTACGCTTGACGTCAATATACACCTCACCCTCTACAAATATCTCGCGACGGTCAGTACTGAAATGAGCGGGAAACACAACATTAGTGCCGGCATTTACCCATAGCGATGATCCGTCAGACAAAGTCAGATGTGTCCTTTTTCCTTTCGGGGTGACAAGGCGATTGACAGCCGATATTCCTTGCCGTCCCTCAGGATAATCTATCGTATCTGAATTAACTGTCAGCGTGCCGTCTGAAGCAAACTTTATCGATGGATTCTCTTCATTAAGGGAAATGTTCTGACCACCCTCCATCATAAGCACAACCTCCTCACGACATATGTCCACAACCTGTGCATATTGCTCCAGATCCATTGCGGCTGCCGTTTCGTGATGCGACGACGAACGCTCTCTGAACACAGGTATGAAAATACATCCCATAACC
>CAMWMW010000101.1 GCA_947175455.1 uncultured Porphyromonadaceae bacterium
GCGCAATGCTTTGCGGAGGATGCTCGGATGCCATGGATGACATTATTGACGCGCCATCTGAAAGCCTGACCTTGCGTTTTTACAGCGCAGGGGCAGGCACGCGCGCCGATATCGAGTCATCGGATGCAAGTCTTAATGAAAACCTTATCTCCAATCTTGCGGTGGCGTTTTATCCCACTGCGTCAGGGGAGAACGAAACTGCCGTCAAATTCAGTCTCTTCGAGAATCTGGGAGCGACAGGTGTGGTGGAGCGTAAGATAATCATATCCGACGAGGAGGTGACTCGTCTCTTCGGCGGTTCGGAGACCTCCGGCGCGACATGCCGCGTCTACGCTCTCGCCAACCTCTCCGCTGAAGAGATTGCCGCGCTCGGCAAGACTCCCACGGTAGCCGCGATGAAAGAGCTTCGTGTCTCTTCGGCGTTTGACACGCGGCAGGTGCAGGAATCGTTTGTCATGAGCGGCGACGCCACCGTGACCTACAGTGTCGACGCCTCCGGCAAAAAGACTGCGGCAGGCAATGTGCAGCTTGTGCGTTCCGCCGCCAAGATCACACTCAATATCAAGCTTCCGGAGAGTTACGAAGACCCTGCAGGAAATATATGGCAGCCCATTGCAGCTTACGGCACCGGCAGCGCCATGAGAGTGTTGCTCAACAACGGTGTGAAAAATTCGAGTGTGCTGGTTCCTGAGGAAGGTTATGAGTTTCAGGATGAAGACTACTTCAACATCACTACCGCCGACGCCACCTATGGCTTCGTTGACAACAGAGTCAACAACAGCGAATATCCCAACAAGCAGAGGGTGCCGTTCTATACCTATCCCAACCGTTGGGAGAACACACCCGGTGAGCGTCACCGCACGGCGCTGACACTCATCGTGCCCTGGCGCAACATCACGACAAACACTTACCAGACATTCTATTACCGTGTGCCGGTAACGCCGGTCGACATGCCCGAGCTGGTGTCAAACCACAGTTATCAGATCGACCTGAATGTCGGTATGCTTGGCTCCGCGATGCCCGAGACACCGGTTGAGATAACCGGCAACTACCGCGTGGTCGACTGGGCACGCGAAACCATCGACGTCAACATCAAGGACTACCGTTACCTCGTGGTCAACCCCACAACCTACCGCATGGACAACACCGAAGATTTCACACTCAACTTCTACTCCTCCCATCCGGTGGAAGTGGACGACATAACCATGACATACCAGCGGTTTTCTTATATTACAGAGTCAGGAAATGCTGATGCCGGAGCGGTCGTGTATTTCCCCACATCCAAAGAGGTGATAGACCGTTCTGTAATGCCGGATGGAATCAAGATGGTGGAATACAGCAAGAACATAACCACAGCACCCAATTCAAAACAGTATAGTTTCAGCCTTAAGCATAAGCTTGAGGTATGGACTCCGCTGAACAGTGCCACGGCAACAAGTATCACAAATGGCAATACGGTAAGTCAGACGGGATACACATCCCTTTCTGATACTACAAAGATTCAGAATTCCATTCAGAAATATCTCCGAAGCGATTCTCCGGATATGCCTTATTCTCCATATGCATTCAAGGTGACATTGCGACATAAAGATAATCCTGAATTCAAGGCATCCTTTACAGTCGTTCAGTATCCTGCAATGTATATTCAGGCTGATAGAAATCCTGGTGGAGGAGCAAATAATTACGGCAATGTTTTTGTCAACAATAGTACGAGTGAATTGGGTGGTGTTTCTGGTCTTACCGGAAGTGGTAATAGGAATCCCAACATGTATGTAATCCAGACATCAGTGTTAGGTAACACCTTGGATAAGCCATATATCATAGGTGACCCGAGAAGTCTGAATATTAACAATAATCTTGAAACTGCAAGGAATAGCTCTGGCGGAGGGTGGAATACAACGTATACGTATGATCCGTTGCCTGTAACAGGTAGTTCAGCCGTTGCCGGTGATTGGTGTAAAGCTGCGAATGCCTTATATCCTTCAAATAGTGGTAATAGAAAACTTTCTTATTATTATCCAACGGATGAAAGAACAGATGAAACTCATACTTGGATGATTGCCCCTAAAATCAGAGTAGCTTCGTCCTATGGTGTCACAACTTCACTGAATCGTACTAATGCGAGGAGACGTTGTGCCACATATCAGGAGCGTGGTTTCCCTGCGGGGCGATGGAGATTGCCTACTTATGGAGAATTGTTGTATATTACCTCATTATCAAGTACTGGAAAAATACCTGTATTATTTTCAATAGGTTCAACATATTGGTGTGCACAAGGTGCATATACAGTAAACCAGGACGGTACATTGACTGAAGTGAAGAGTTTTACGGAAAGTATGTTTTTTGATGATCTACCATATGTCCGTGCCGTCTACGACGAATGGTATTGGGAGAAAGAGACAAACTATGTTCTTAAACCGGGTAGTAACGGCAACTATACATATACTCTTGGTGACATGCCGATGCGGAATCCTCAGAACTGATATTGAATATTGTTTTTTCGGAAGAAGATAAGAAGATGATTAAAAGACTGACTACATATATCGCGGTTGCGGCTTCGCTGGCGCTTGGAGCCTGTTCCGAGGAGACCCTCCGCCCGGATGTGCCCGATGTCGAGGGGGGAGAGGGCGTGCGCGTGAGCATCGCCATCCCCGACATGCCGAGACTCGCTACCCGTGCGTTCGGCGACACTCCCGCCGCCGACCTTAAGCTGACGGTGTTTGAATTCGAGATGGGTTCCGACCCTACGAATACATTCCTCACGAAGATATATCAGGCGGAGACGCTGACGCAGACGAATGTGGCGAATGGCGCGACCGTGGATTTCAGAATCAATGACCTGCTGATGACGGAGAGTCCACGTGTGCTCCATTTCGTGGTCGCTCCGCAATATCTCGATGCGAGATATGCCTCGGAGGCTGTCGTCTTCTCCAACCTCTCGGTGCGCGACAATTCGCAGGCGTACTGGGGACGCGTGGAGTTTCCCAACGGTTACGGAACCGTCGGCAATGACAAGAAGCCGCAGCTCTCCGATGAGGCAAAGCGGAAGCTGACAGGTGTGAACGTGCTGCGCAATTTCGCCAAGGTTTCGGTGGAGGTTGCCGCAACGGCGACTGCCAATTTCCAGCTTACAGGTTTCGAGCTGGTGAATGTGCCGACATCCGGAACTGTCGCCCCTTATAATACTGGCAGACAGGAGTTCCCGCAGATGTTTGACGATGCGGGCACGATGCTCGGATATCTCGAAGTTGCCGGCAACGGCAGCGGTCAGCAGGGATACGGCGGCATCATGCCCTCGAACTGCGGTTTCCGCAATCTTGAGGAGAATTTCAGCCCCGTTGCCGACGGAGGACGCCCCGCATGGTCGGTTTCTCCCGCCTATCTCTACGAGCACCCGTTCGAGTCGACACGCCGCACTTACGTGATTCTCCAGGGTAATTACCGCCCCACGACAACCGCCGGGTGGCAGACATGCTATTACAAGATAGACCTTGTGCGTCTCAACGAAGAGAGCGGCATGACGGAATATTACGACATTCTCCGCAACTATGACTTCCATATCAACGTGACGGGAGTCTCCGCTCCCGGCGCGCCAAACGCTTCGGAGGCTATCTCCGGCGTTAGCTACAACAATATCTCCGCCGATGTGGACGCGCGCGACATGCTCCAGATTTCCGACGGGGCGAACATTGTGGAGGTAAGCAAGACGAGCATCATCTTCACCAATACCACTCCCGTCGAGTTCCTTTACCGCTATTCTCCCGTCGGCGGCTCCTCTTCGGAGACTACCAATGCCAAACTGCAGACCAACGGTCTGCAGGCGGGTGACGTGATAGCTTCTGTCAGTGCCCCGGAGGTCTACACCGACGCCGACGGCGTGGTGTGGGTGAAACGGGTGATAACGCCCAACCCGATACCGGAAGCCGGGGCAAGGGAGCAGAGCTTCTACGTGGTGGATGCGGACGGTCTCGGACGCGAGATAAGGCTTGTGGCGCACGTGCCATATGACTATTCCTTGATCGAGGTTTATCCCGGTTCGGAGAATGACCGCCCCGCGTCGGCAACAGACAAAGGCACCGTCAGCCCGCTTTCCGGACAGCCGTTCACCGTTTATTTCAATCTTCCCGCCGGTATGCCGGAGGCTATGTTCCCTTTGACCTTCACGCTCGAGAGCAACCGCCAGAACATGGAGAACAACCCGATAGGCACACTCGTGGTGACTTCCGGTCAGACGGGTTTCCCGACAACGGAGGTGTATGAAGTGCCGCGAATCAAATATCGCAAGACGGTGAGCTATGCCGAATATCTCTACAAGACCGACGCCGACAACAATCTGATAACGGACGGCGCGGGGAATTACGTGGAGAATACCGACCACACCGTGCGTTGCCGGTTCCGCACCATCAACTCCCTTGCCGAACTTCCGGGAGCACCGGCGCAGACCGTGACATATGTGCTCATCAGCAACGACTATTTCAACTGCACGGGAGAAGAGACCGAAGCGGCGGTGCCGACATGGCCTGGAGTCGCCACCTTCACCCGAACCCGGTAAAGAGCAGGTAGACTCGCAAAAAAAACAGACAGGCAGACCACCCTTGCGCCCGTGTGGAGGCGGAAGGGTGGCTGTCGCGTTTTTTCACGGTTGGAATATTTTTTGTAATTTTGCATCCTCACAGGTAAATACACAGAAAGAAATGAAATTATCAGGTATGACGGATTTTCATCCGGCATTGATTGCGGCGTGCAGGAATTATTCCGCCGCGAAATTCAGAAGCGACCTTGTCGCCGGTATCGTCGTGGGCATCGTCGCCCTCCCTCTCGCCATCGCATTCGCCATCGCCAGTGGCGTGAGTCCTACGGTAGGTCTGATCACGGCAGTGATCGGCGGTTTCATAGTGTCGGCATTCGGCGGCAACTCGGTGCAGATCGGCGGACCCACAGGGGCGTTCATCGTCATAATCTACAATATAATCCAGCTCTACGGGCTTTCCGGGCTTGCCATAGCCACATTCATGGCGGGGTGCATTCTGCTGCTGATGGGCTTCTTCAAGCTCGGAACGGTGATAAAGTTCATTCCCTATCCTATTGTGGTGGGATTCACCGCCGGTATCGCGCTCACCATCTTCTCCACGCAGATGCCCGATTTCTTCGGACTCACCATCAACGAAGCCGTGCCCGGTGACTTCATCGGCAAATGGCGTGTGTATATCGCCAATTTCAACACCATCGACCTCTCCACGCTCCTCATAGGTCTGCTTTCGCTCCTGATCATCGTTCTGACTCCGAAAGTGTCGAAACGCATTCCCGGCGCGCTGACCGCCATCGTGCTTGTCACCGTCGTGGTGTGGGTGATGCGCGAGATGTTCGGCATCACCGGCATCCAGACAATCGGCGACCGCTTCGGCAGCCTCACCCCCGAATTGCCCAAGGCGGCGAAGATCGGACTGAACATGGAATCGATCAACCTCCTGCTGCCGTCAGCATTCACCATCGCGATGCTCGGAGCCATAGAGAGCCTGCTGAGCGCGACAGTGGCTGACGGACGCACCGGAGACCGCACCAACTGCAACACCGAGCTTATCGGGCAGGGACTCGCCAACGTGGTTGTCCCGATCTTCGGGGGCATACCCGTGACAGGGGCGATAGCCCGCACCATGACCAACATCACCAACGGCGGGCGCACCCCTGTAGCCGGCATAGTGCACGCCGTGGTTCTTCTTGCCGTGTTCATGTTCGCGATGCCGCTTATCAACCATGTCCCCATGTCTTGTCTTGCGGCTGTGCTTATCATGGTCAGCTACAACATGAGCGGCTGGCGCACGGTGGTCGGCATGGCGCACGACCCCAAGGGTGACATCTGGGTGCTTGTGGTGACATTCCTGCTGACTGTTGTCTTCAATCTGACAATCGCCATCGAGATCGGTCTTCTGCTGGCAGTAGTGGTTTTCCTGCGCCGCATCACCGAGAACACCACCATCAAGGTATACGGCGAGCAGCTCGATGCCGCCGCCGACACCGACATGACGCAGCATGAGGTGCTCGACCTCAGACCCGGAGTCTCGGTATACGAGATCGACGGACCATTCTTCTTCGGAGCCGCCACCAAATTCGACGAGATGGTGCGCCACAGCCTTCAGGAGAATCCGAAAGTGCGGATAATCCGTATGCGCAAGGTGCCTTTCATCGACTCCACAGGTCTGCATAACCTCCAGCTCCTTATCGAATCTTCGCACCGCGAGGGAATACGTATCGTGCTCTCGGGCGTGCGCGACAATGTGCGCGCCGACCTGCACAACGCCGGAATTGACCGCCTTATAGGCGCCGAAAACATCTGCGACCATATCTCGAAAGCCGTTGTGGTGGCAAATTCCATCGCCGACGGCGAATTGTCGGGTAAAATGGTTGCTCTTTAAAGAAAATTTGGTAACTTTGAGGGGGGAGAAAGCGTTTATTCCGTAGAGATGGGGCTGAATGGGGCGGTATAGGGATGGATGGGGATGCTCCCGAACGACCCGCTTAAAACG
>CAMWMW010000102.1 GCA_947175455.1 uncultured Porphyromonadaceae bacterium
TGAATATATGTCTGTGCCGGTTATTTTGCTAAGGATCTCGCTTTTATCACTGTCATTGCTGTTGAGAAAACGCGTGAATTCCCCTTGGGCAAGCATTACAGTGCGGCAGAACTGATTGAAATCAAGTCCGATTGCCGCAGCTATCTCCTGTTGTATCTCCGCATCTTTTGTCAGAATGATTTTTTTGTCGGTGTTTTCAAGAGTCCAGCTTTTTTTCTGCAATTTGCCGTTGACTTTTTTTCGGGAACGCTGCACACTCCACCGGGCAATATAGTTGACATCGTTGTTCCCTTTGAATTCAAGCAGAGTGAAACCTTCACCCGTGTTCCGGCGCAATATCTGCCTGGGATCATTTACGTTTATCTGTTCATTGGCAGAAATGTCGGATGCGGCGCCATTGATTCTGGTATTTTTGAATCTTGGAGCAGATGCGAAGAGAGCCAGACAGATGCAGTCAAGTATTGTGGATTTTCCGGCTCCGGTTTTGCCGGAGATAAGAAAAACTTCACTGTCGGAAAGCGGTTTTGCCGAAAAGTCGATTATGGCATCACCAATAGAAGCCATATTGTGTATTGTAAGTCTGGTCAGTTTCATTTCCTCTCCTCTTCGATTACAGTGACATATGTTTCTTTAAGAAGCTGTTTCAGTTCCGAATCCATGACTATCCCTTTTTCAGTGACGAATCTTTCAGCCACGTCAAGCGGCGTAAGTCTTTTGAATTCACCTATTGACATGCGGGATGAAGGCTCCGAGCCTGTGTCGCAGTTTGTTCGTGTAACGTTTATATGGCAGAACCGGCATTTTTTCGTTGTTGAGACAGCTATTGCTTCTTCGCGTGCGAGATGCGGAAGAAAATCCTGTATTTCAACGTTAAGTCTTATATATGCATCTATATCATCAGGAAAACTTTCGAGCATGCGCAAGACCTCACTGAATGGAGCGGCTCCCTCGGAAGGAAGTGTCACAAGCGGCAGCGGATTGTCTATATTGATTTCCCGGATTGTCGGATCACTGCCTTTTCTGTCTATTTCCACTATCGTGATGCTGTGGGCGTAGTCTTCATCGAAGGAAACGGCGAGTGGAGTCCCCGAGTATCTTGCGCGTCCATTGCTTCCGCCAAGAGTCTGCGGGCGGTGTATGTGACCGAGCGCAAGATAGTCGTATCCATCTCCGAACTCGTCAATGTCCATAGTGTCTATTCCGCCGATGGTTGTCTCGCCTTCCGGGTCATGTCCTTTGAAATCACAGCCGGATACAGAGGTGTGGGCACACACGATCACAGGAAGGTTGTCGCAGTTAAGCTGTTTCGTCCTTTCAAGGAGATTTTTGAAAAGGTGTTCCGGCATGTTCCGTTCGTGGCAGTACGGCACGGCGATTACAAAACATTTTTCATCGGCTTTGTGTATCATCGAATCAGGCATATCTGTGTTGACGCTGCCTGCAGTGGTGACGTTGAGTGCCCGCCAAGGGGTTGTGAATATATCATGTTTCGATGCGCTGTCATGATTGCCTGCGATGACGAATATCTTCATTTCCGGGGATGCTTCATGGATTGCCGACATCGTGTCGGCAAACATGCGTTGCACAGCCGCAGAGGGTTGGGCGGTGTGATATACATCACCGCATAAAAGAAAAATGTCGGGATGCTCAGATCTCACTATGTCGACAATCTGATTAAGAAAGCATTGCTGTTCGTATTGCCGGTCATAGTTGTATAGGGTATGACCCAGATGCCAGTCGGACGTATGGAGAAGTTTCATTTATCGGAGTTTACTGTGATGCAAATGTAGTGATAATTTATGAGAAATTTTGTATTTTTGCGTTATGATTGAATCTGAAAAAGAAATATTTGAGAAGGAATGGAATAAGATGCTTTCCGGCGAGGTTTACGATGCTGTTAACCCGAGGTTTTTCGAAATGCTTATGGCTACGCGCGATAAGTTATGGGAATTCAATAATCTGCGTCCGTGTGAAATGGATAGGATGAAAGACATCTTGCGCGGATTGTTGGGAAGTCATGGCGAAAGATTCCATGTGAATCAACCTTTCAGATGTGACTACGGATGCAATATCCATATCGGAGAGAATTTTTTTGCTAATTTCAATCTTACAATACTTGACGAGGCGGAAGTCAGAATCGGAGACAATTGTTTCATCGGACCGAATGTAAGTATATTCACGGCTTGTCATCCGCTGGATGCCGCATCACGTGACACTGGCGTGGAGTGGGCGGAACCGGTTACAATCGGCGATAGTGTGTGGATTGGCGGCAATGCGACTATTCTGCCTGGTGTGACAATCGGTGACAATGTCGTGATCGGAGCCGGCTCGGTAGTGACACGGAATATTCCTTCGGGAGTCGGTGCCGGCGGTAAGCCGGCGCGGATTATAAAAAAGGGGTGCCAAATATCATGAACTGTTTGACTTTAAACAGTTTCTGAAATAAATACTCGGAATGGAAAAGACTGTGACATATTGGTTGACAAATGTCGGAGGAGAGGAGTTTGCAGGAAAATTCGGTTTTCCCGTAACATTGATTGCGGTTGTGTTTGTGGCATGGGTAGCTTATGAATTATTCCGGCGTATTGTTTCTCCAGTGATTATCTGTCTCGCCGACAAGACACATACGGAATGGGACGACGATCTTCTGACACCGGAAGTGTTGCGGGCGTTCAGTCAGATGATGCCTGCCATTGTCGTCGCATGGCTTTTACCTAAAATGTTTGTAAGTCATGAGATTCTCTATATATGGATAAAGAAGCTGACCATGTTCTATATAGTATGGTCATGTGTCCATTTTATAAACAAAGTGGTGGAGGCGATATTTCATGCATTCGACAAAAGGGATTACGGCAAGGTGCATTCCTTTAAAGGGACTTTCCAGATGTTGAAGCTTATAGTTATCGGAGTGGGAGTCATCGCAGGTGCCGGTATTCTGTTTGACCGTTCACCTATTGCCATTCTTACGGCGTTCGGAGCATCCGCGGCAGTGTTGATGCTTGTGTTCAAGGACACGATACTCGGACTTGTTGCCGGAGTGCAGCTTACCGCCAACAAGATGCTGCAGAAAGGAGACTGGATTATCTGCCAGAAAGCAGGTGCCAACGGTGAGGTCATCGATATATCGCTCACAACGGTCAAGGTGCGGAACTGGGATAATTCGGTGATAACGATTCCTCCTTATAATCTCATAAGTGACTCTTTTCAGAACTATCAGCCAATGAGAGCGTCGGGAGGCAGAAGAGTTTCCAGATTCGTTTATATAGATGTGAATAGTGTGAGATTTCTCGGCAGGGAAGAACTTGAAAGTCTTGCCGGTGAAAACATAATATCCGGTGAAGAGATTTCTTGTGGCGAAAAGGTTGTGAATCTCGGTCTTTTCAGAAGACACATGGAAAAATGGCTCAGAAGCCGGAAAGAAATAATCGTAAAAAAGGGGAGGACGATGTTTGTTATGGTCAGACAGCTGCAGCCGACTCCTCAAGGCATACCCCTGGAACTTTATTTTTTTACCAACAAGACAGGCTGGGCGGATTATGAGGAGATACAGAGTGAGATATTCGATTATGTATATGCGATAATCGGGAAGTTCGGTCTGAAAATATACCAGGCTCCTTCAGGTCTTGATTTGTGTCGGCTGGATTTGAGCGGAAATATGAAAACAGTTTAAACGGCTTCCAGAAAGCTTCTAATTATGGCAAAGCAGGAATATATACAGAAAAATCGTGAATGGCTGGCGGCTAAAGCCAAAGAGCCCGGGGTTATGTCTCTTGACAAGGGGATATACTATAAAGTGATAAAGAAAGGAAACCCGAAAGGGGCGATGCCGAACAGAGGAAGTGTGGTGACAGCGCATTATGTCGGGAAAACCATCAATGGAAAGACATTCGACAGCAGTCGCGGAGGAGTCGCTCCCGCTTTCAGATTGCGTGAGTTGATTCCCGGATGGATCATTGCCTTGCAACAAATGCATGTCGGGGATAAATGGGAACTGTATATTCCTGCCGAACAGGCTTATGGTTCCCGTAATATCCCCGGCATACCGGGCGGTTCCACTCTTGTTTTTGAAATAGAACTGCTCGGTGTGGCATAGTCAGACCGATTATATCATGGAGAGACTTATCCGTCGGCGCATGGAGTCGATTTCGATTACAGAGACTTCGACATGCTGCCCGAGTCGCAGAACATCTCCTACGGAATTGATGCGTCGTGTGGATATTCTGGAAATGTGAAGCAATCCGTTTTCCTTTATTCCCAGATCAATGAAGGCACCGAATGCTGTTATGTTGCTTACAATTCCCGGAAGTTTCTGACCGACACGCAGCTCTTCAAAAGATTCGACACCGGGGGTGAAAGCTGTCTCGGCATTATCAGTGCGAGGGTCACGTCCTGGCTTTCTGAGTTCTTCGACAATGTCCGTGATTGTCTCAAGTCCCCCTATTCCTTTTGCAGATAGCTCGGCAGGATCAATACTGTCGAGTATCGATGTATTCCCCGGAAGATCTTTGACCTTTACACCCGCCAGTCTCGCCATTTCCTTGACGATTGCGTAGCTTTCCGGATGTATTCCTGTGTTGTCAAGCGGTTCGGCTCCGGAACTTATACGCAGGAATCCTGCCGCCTGTTCGAAAGCTTTGGCTCCGAGTCGCGGCACTTTCTTAAGATCATTGCGTGTTGCGAAAGAGCCGTTCTCAGTCCTGTATCTCACAATGTTTGCGGCTAATGCCGGACCAATGCCGGAAACATACGCAAGAAGGCTTGCAGATGCCGTGTTTACATCCACACCCACAGCGTTCACACAGCTCATCACGGTGTAGTCGAGCGCGTTCTTAAGTTTTGTCTGATCCACATCATGCTGATACTGTCCGACACCAATTGATTTGGGGTCGATTTTAACAAGTTCCGCAAGAGGATCCAACAGTCTTCGTCCTATGGAGACGGCGCCTCTCACTGTCACGTCTTTGTCCGGAAACTCGAGCCGGGCTGTTTCAGATGCGGAATATACTGAAGCGCCATCCTCGCTTACAACGAATATCATGTCGGAATCCATCAGCCCTGAATTTCTGATAAAGCGTTCAGTCTCCCGGGAAGCTGTCCCGTTCCCAATAGCTACCGCGTTTAGCCCGAAGCGGTCAATCATCCGTTTCAGAGTCCTGTGTGCGCCTTCGATGTCGTTTCGCGGAGGAGTGGGGTAAATTACAGAGTCATCAAGCAGGTCGCCTTTCTCATCAATGGCGACTGTTTTGCATCCTGTTCTGTATCCGGGATCTAATGCGAGTATGCGTCGTCCTTTTAACGGAGATGCGAGAAGCAGTTGACGGAGGTTCTGTGAGAAAATATCGATGGCAACACGGTCGGCTTCTTCTTTGAGTTCTGCGGAGACTTCATTCTCTACCGATGGTCTGACAAGACGTCTGGAGGCATCCGCCACAGCTTCGGAGACGATTTTGCGACATTCCGGCGACCCCAGACGGGAGGCATATGCTTCCGACAATGCATCCTCAAGTTTTCCCCGGGAATCATCCAGACTGTATTTTACCTTGATCATTCCTTCCGATTCAGCTCTTCGCAAGGCGAGATACTGATGAGACGTGATTCTTCTTACAGAATTCGAGAAGGCTGCGTATGCGGCATAGGGAGATGCTTTGAGTTCTTCGTCCTTCTCCTTGGCGGCGGTGCATACTATGGATCCTTGCCGCCGATATGTATTGCGGGTCATGTTGCGGAGTCGGGTTGATTCCGAAGCCCATTCGGCGATAATGTCGCGTGCTCCCGCCAAGGCATCTTCCGCACTGCATATGTCCTTGTTTCCGGTGAATCTTTCAGCCGAGCGGAGAGGATCCGGCGTGTTGCCTGCCATAATGATTCTGGCAAGCGGTTCAAGTCCCCGTTCGCGGGCGATTGTCGCACGAGTCCTTTTTTTCGGTTTGAAAGGGGCGTATATGTCTTCTACTTCGGTCATTGATCGGGCATTGCGCAGAGACTCTTCCAGTTTAGGTGTCATTGCACCTGCGGCGGTTATGGCGTCTGATACAAACTCCTTTCGGGCATATAGCTCCCGCACGCTCTTGAGTGTTGTCTCGACAGAGCGCACTGCAACTTCATCGAGGGCTCCTGTCGCTTCCTTTCTGTAACGGCTGATAAAAGGGACAGTCGCCCCTTCATCCAGCAGTTTTATCACGGCAGAAACCCCTTTTTCTTTCAATGAAAGGCGCGCTGCCACATCGTGTATGATATTATCCATTGTCATTTGCCAAGAAGCTGTTTGAAAATACTTGCTTATGCAAATTTACACATAATCATTCAAAAAGCCAAAGACGGAAAATTCTACATTTCATAACGGATGCTCAATCGTAAGTATTTGTTGGAAATTAGCTTATAAGAACAACTCAGATATTTGATGATGAGTGCTCATAAATAAGCGTTAGCGAATCATCAGGAAGGTGTGTTTTTTCGTTTAAAGTGATTGTCACATCAAAATTAATGTGTAACTTTACTTACAGATTATATG
>CAMWMW010000103.1 GCA_947175455.1 uncultured Porphyromonadaceae bacterium
AACTAAATTTCAATAATTTCAAAGTACTCTTCCCGATTTTAATGGGACATCAATGATATAATATATATAATAAAGGAGTAAAACACAGAAATTCTTCAATATGAAGTCAATCTTTAAAATATTCGCGTTTGCAGCGCTTGGCGCGGGAGCATTAAGCTCCTGCGCCGGCGATGCGCCGGAAAATCCGGAACCCAGACGCAAAGTGGCGGCTACTATTTCCGTTGTTCTTCCGCAGACTGAAGAGAAGAAGGCACTGACACGCGCCGACGGAACAATCACCGACACCGATATTCTGACAGTAGACGGCCTCGTTTTTGACGAAAACGGCAAATTCATAGAACGTCTTCCCGCCAACCATATCAGCTATTCCGACGAAGGCATAAAGATTGTGCTGCTTTTCGAACAGATAGACAAGAAACGCACCGTGCATCTTGTGGCGAACGCCCGCGACAAGGCTACCGGCGCCGACCGCATGGATTTCTCCCCGCTTGCCGAAGGCTCGCCGGAATCTGTTGTGGGAACTCTGAAAACAGCTTCATTGCCTACAACTCTGACCAACACACAGGAGCATATCATGCCTCTTATAATGTGGGGGCGCGTCGAACTCAACTCCGGTATCATGGAGAACATAGAGATGAACGGCGTCAAACTCCTTCGCTCTGCGGCGTGCGTTACCGTAAAAACCGCAGAGACTTCCGAGTCAAACCATCTCGGTGATTTCGTGCTGGAGGGAATATCCGCCTGCAACCTCGCTACTGAAGGATTTCTGACTCCCACAGCAACCGTGACCGCCGCGCCATCGGCAACTCCTGTTGCCGCACGCCCCGCCGGAACCACACTGGCAGACGCGTCAAAGACATGGGCGGAAGGTCCGGTGCCTACTCTGTATGTGTATGAGCGCAACTGCACCACTACCGACTATATGGGAGTGATTATAAAAGGCAAATATAAAGGTGAAAGCGGCTATTACAAAGTAATTCTTCTCAACAACGAAGGCACTCCATACAATATAGTGCGCAACCACCGGTACATAATAACTGTCAGCGATGTTACAGAAAGGGGATATTCAGACATAGCAACAGCGGCATCTTCACTCCCTTCGAATGCTCTGAAAGCTACCCTCGTAGACGTAAATCCGGATTATTCATCGGTAACGGGCGACAGCCAGTATCTTATGAGAATGGACTGCAACACCGCCGAAGTGTATGGAGCTCATCCGGGCAACACGGAACTCAACAACATCGTCATAGCTTCTGTCTACAGCGACCGTGCCGTAACCCCTTCGGTAATCATACCCGATGACGCTTCCTGGATTTCCGGAATAAGGGCTGCGGCTGAAGGCGGCAACAAATATTCCATAATCGCCAGCATGATCTCCGACGGTGAGGACCATGAAACCGACATCACCGTGAGAAGCGACAATCTCGAGCTTCCCCTTAAACTCAAATGGCATGTCAACGATACGTTCCGCAGAGGAGCCGGATCATATACGGTAAACCTTATAAACACCGGTGAAAAATACTGGAATATAAAAGTCAAAGGAGGACAGACCGCTTCACCCTGGTTCGGACTTATCAACTCGGGCGAAACCCCTGTAAACGTCATAAGCACAACCGGATTCGTAACAGAAATCAACAGCCGTTACGACCCGGGAGCATATCTCCATATTAATTATGGAGAAAACAATACGGTGCGTCTGCACAAGACCTGCGAGGCTCCCGACGGCTCTCCTGTCTCGGCGAACCTGACAGTGGTGAGACATCAGTAACGAAAATCATTTCCTTTGTAATCATAGCGAGAGGAGCGGGACATGAACCCCGCTCCTCTCGCTGCAATATAATGGCAGTCTTTTAAGAATCTTTATATGCAAAAATATATCTGGATATTAGGAGACTGACTTTAATTGTTATATCTTTGCAAAAAGAAAAAACAGGCACGTTCCGGAATGCCGGAATCCTTATAGGGCTGAAGACAGCCGGTCATCGAGGCTTATTTATATAGGAACGCGCCCTGAATAAGAAAACTTAAAAACAAAGATATATGGCAAAAAAGAAAGCAACCAAGACTGTGGCTACGGGAAAAATCACCGACATGGCTGAAAAACTCAAGGCTCTTGACGTGACAATGGCTCATCTTGAGAAAGATTTCGGATCGGGAACAGTAATGCGTCTCGGTGATGAAGCTGTGAAGGATGTGGAGACAATTCCAACCGGCTCCATCACCCTCGACTATGCTCTCGGAGTGGGCGGTCTTCCGCGTGGCAGAATAGTGGAAATCTATGGACCTGAGTCTTCAGGAAAAACCACACTCGCAATCCATGTGATAGCCGAGGCACAGAAAATGGGCGGCATTTGCGCCATAGTGGATGCAGAGCACGCTTTCGACCGCTTTTACGCCGAAAAACTCGGTGTGGATGTCAACAATCTCTGGATAGCACAGCCCGACAACGGCGAGCAGGCTCTTGACATTGCCGAACAGCTCATCAACTCCGGGGCTATAGATGTGCTTGTAATCGACTCCGTCGCCGCTCTGACTCCCAAAGCCGAGATAGAGGGGGAGATGGGCGAAAAGAATGTGGGTCTGCACGCACGCCTCATGTCGCAGGCGATGCGAAAACTTACAGGAACAATATCACGTACACGCACATGCTGCATCTTTATAAACCAGATACGCGAAAAGATAGGTGTGTCGTTCGGAAATCCTGAAACAACCACCGGCGGTAACGCCCTCAAGTTTTACGCTTCCGTACGTCTCGACATCCGCGCCTCTTCTCCAATTAAAGACGGAGACGAGACAATAGGACGCCTCACCAAGGTGAAAGTTGTCAAAAACAAAGTGGCTCCACCTTTCACACGCGCCCAGTTCGACATGATATTCGGCAAGGGAATCTCACGTGCCGGAGAAATCATCGACCTCGCTGTGGAATACGAAGTGGTTAAAAAGTCCGGCGCATGGTTCTCTTACAACGGATCCAAACTCGGACAGGGCAGAGATGCGGTAAAAGGCGTTATTGAGGAAAATCCTGATCTTGCGGAGGAACTTACTCAGAAAATCTACGCGGCTATGAATGCAGAAAAAGAGGGTAAGAAGGGTAAAAAGAAGAATCCTTTCCTCCCGAGCAAGGATTCAAAGAAGGTAGATGAAGAGGAAGAAAGAGAGGAGGAATTTGAAGAATTCGACAACGAACAAGAAGTGGAGGAAGACCTCTTCGGAGATGATTTCGAAATTGAAGACTAAATGAGCGAGAATAAAAAAATAAAGGATGGCTTCAAGAGTCATCCTTTATTTTTTATTCTCATTTATCTTTCGTTCATTCACTTTTATCACTTGCATTGAATTCCATCAGATGTGAGTTGAAGTGCCAGAGAGCTATCGAGGCGCTCGAAGATACGTTGAGAGAATGTTTCACTCCGTACTGGGGAATCTCCAGCACCACATCGCTTATATCCACAATGCGCTGGTCGACACCCTCCACTTCGTTTCCCACCACAAGCACATAACGCTCACCGGACAAAGGCAGAAAATCTCCGAGACGAGTGCTGTTGTGGGTCTGCTCAAGCGTGCATATTCTCCACCCCTCCGCCTTGAGTCTGCACACCTCGGCAACTGTATCATCCACATGACGCCAGCCAACGGTATCCTCGGCACCCAGAGCGGTCTTCGATATTTCAGGATGAGGCGGACACCCGGATATTCCTCCAAGCACTATCTCATCTACAAGAAAGGCGTCGGATGTGCGGAAAACCGCACCTATGTTATACATTGAGCGAACATTGTCCGCAAGAACTTTAACAGGCATCTTCTTTATACCTTTGTATTCCTCGGCGGAACAGTTTGACA
The DNA here is from genome assembly GCA_947175455.1 of uncultured Porphyromonadaceae bacterium. Classification (GTDB taxonomy): domain Bacteria; phylum Bacteroidota; class Bacteroidia; order Bacteroidales; family Muribaculaceae; genus Lepagella. The sequence goes on from CAMWMW010000103.1 coordinate 3,841, forward strand.
ACTCTATTATGTTTTTTTTCCTGTGTTCCAAGTTTATTTCTTATTATATTCCATACGTATATATTCTACACGCTGAGCTCAAGCATTCTTTCTATCGGACATATCGCCTTTGAGGCTATAGCGGGATCAACATGTATCTCGGGAGATTCATCGCGCAAGGCGGCATAGACTTTCTCCAGAGTATTCAGCTTCATGTAGTCGCACTCGTTACACTGGCATTCCGAATCTTCGGCAGGAGCGGGTATGAAACGTTTTGAACTGCATTTGCGGCGCATCTCGAATAGTATTCCGCTTTCTGTGACAACTATGTATTCAGGAGCATCGTCTTTTTCCGCAAAATCAAGCAAGGCGGCTGTGGAACCCACCTTGTCGGCTATGAGCTGCAGCGGACGCCTGCATTCCGGATGAACAAGAATTTTCGCTTCGGGATGCTCTTTCTTCAGATCCATTATTTTTTCTATGGAGAAACGGTCGTGCACATGACACGCTCCTTGCCATAGCAGCATATCCCGCCCTGCTACAGAATTTATATAGCCTCCGAGGTTCCTGTCGGGTCCGAAGATTATTTTTTCATCGGCAGGAAGCGACTCCACTATCCTGCGGGCATTGCCTGATGTCACCACTATGTCGGTAAGGGCTTTGACGGCTGCCGAAGTGTTCACATAACTTATCACCGTATATCCGGGATGGGCTTCCACAAACCTGCGGAAGTCTTCCGCATCGCAGCTGTCGGCGAGAGAGCATCCGGCTGCCATATCCGGCACCAGCACTTTTTTTCCGGGACAAAGTATCTTTGCCGTCTCACCCATGAAATGCACTCCACACATCACTATTATGTCGGCATCCGTCTTTGCCGCCTGACGGGCAAGGGCGAGCGAATCGCCTATGAAGTCCGCTATCTCCTGTATTTCGTCGCGCTGATAGTAATGTGCCATTATCAATGCGTTTTTCTCTTTCTTAAGCCGGAGTATCTCTTCGCGAAGCTCTTGATGTGTCATGGCTTTTTTATTATTTAGGTTTAAGTTAAAATTAAAAATTTAATAAAAAACTAAACAATAACAATAAAGGGTGTTGATAAGTGACAATAACTTTATGTCTTAAAATTTGGAAATATGAGTTATTGAACTTTCGGCATACTTTATTATCATGTTATCTACAGGGGGTAGGATTGATTTTCAATCTTATGCGGATGTTATCAACATCCTGTAGATAATTGCAAAGTTAATAAATTCTTCAGTAAAGAATGTTGAAAACTGTAGAAAACCATACTTGAAACAGTAGATAACCATGATGAAAAGTCTGTGAAAACTAAATAGGCGCCTATATTGCATGTTTCAAATCTGTTTTTGTATAAGAATTTAATTTAAAAGCTAAAATTCCTGTAAATAAAGTTATCAGAGAGTTTTCTACATACTTGTCAACAGATTTATGACACTTGTCTACAAGTTATCTACAGGTTTTCCACATATGGAAATTTACAACCATTGGGTCAAACCGGTGTTATTAAAGATGAAAAGCATCAGGAAAAAGGTATGAAAAAATATGTGCTTGCAGTTTTGTTGATGACAGGAATCCTATATGTTTCCTGTGACAAGAAAGATGAAAGTTTCAAGACTGAAATCTATCAGGAATTACGTTCGGTAAATAAAATGGCACTGGCGTCGATGTCTATAACGAAAACGGCAAAGCTGGAATCTTCCGACTGGTATACCATAGGAAAACGTATAGCCGTATACTCTTATGATTCCTATATGCGCGCTTATATTGATTTTTCGGAATTACAGCCGGAGGATTTTATATTTGACGACGACAACATGAAGGTCAGAGTTGTATTGCCTCCTGTGAAGACGGAAATAACGGGGCGTGACATGGGCATGAGGAAAGAGTATGAAAACATCGGTCTGCTGCGCAGTGAACTTGATTCGAAAGAGAGGGCGGAAATAAAGGAGAAGGCAAATGCCTCTTTTAAAAAAGAGGTTGAGAATAATCCTGTTTTCAGGAAGAGGCTTACGGACACGGCGGAGCGCAAGGCTCGTGCTTATTTTGAAAATCTGTTCGCTTCACGCGGTTATCAAGCCGAAGTCGTATTCAGTAAATAATATAAATCAATACTTACTTATGTTCAGAATTATAAAATTTCTCATTACCTGTGTAGTTTTGGCAATTGTAGCAGGATTCATATATTTCCATCTTAAATCTCCCGCGAAGACTGATATAGAGACAGGGAAGGCACGGACAAATGAAATAGAGAGTATGGCGCGTCTGTGCGCAGTGGACATATACAGCGAGATACCGGTGCTCGACACTATTGATGACAAGGTTATTTTCGGAATCCAGAAACAGTCGGGAAGCATATCTTTCGATATTGATAAATTAAAAGTAGACACATTGGGTGATACGGTCAGAATAATTCTGCCTCCGGAAATTGTGGAATTATATGAATCTACAGAAGATAATTCGTGGGAGGTCATAGACACTAAAAACATAGGGGTGCTTGGCGTGTTGCGCAGCGATAAACTCACAGACAGGGAGGAAAACATGGTAAAGGCTGAAATATAAAAGAATTCCATCAAAAGACTTTATCGCACGGGTGTGGTCAGGCGTGCGCGTGCGGAAGGGAGACGCAATCTTGAGG
>CAMWMW010000104.1 GCA_947175455.1 uncultured Porphyromonadaceae bacterium
TTACTTAACAGTAAAAATATTCAAGAACATTTATACATGAAACGGATTTATTCCCTACCGCTCGCCGCGGCGATGATGTGGCTTGGAGGCAATTCCGCCGAAGCCTGCACCAATCTCATAGCGGCAAAAGGAGCCACGACAGACGGCTCTGTAATGGTTACATACGCTGCCGACTCCCATAACCTCTACGGCATGCTCACCCACACACCTGCAGCCCGCCACCGGAAAGGGGCGATGCGGAAGGTTGTGGAATGGGATACAGGCAAACCGCTCGGAGAAATCCCCCAGCCGGCACAGACATACAATGTGGTCGGAAACATGAACGAACATCAGCTGGCAATCGGAGAATCGACATGGGGCGGACACAAGGAGCTCGTGGACACTACCGGTCAGTCAATTATCGACTACGGATCGCTTATCCAGATCGCTCTCGAAAGATGCAAGACGGCACGCGAGGCTGTGGATTTCATGGGAGACATCGTTAATAAATACGGTTATGCCTCAAGCGGTGAATCTTTCTCAATCGCTGATAAAAACGAGGTATGGGTGATGGAAATGATAGGCAAAGGAGCGGAGAAAGGTGCCGTATGGATTGCCGTCCGTATTCCAGACAATGCGATTTCCGGACATGCCAACGAGCCTCGCATACGTAAGGTAGACATGAAAGACAAGGATAATGTCAAATATTCCAAAGACGTCATCTCTTTCGCACGCAAACGCGGCTATTTCAACGGCAAGGATGAAGATTTCTCGTTTGCCGACGCATACGAGAACCACACAGCCTCCACCCGGCGCGGCTGCGATGCCCGCGTATGGAGCTATTTCCGCCGCTTCGCTCCGGAAACCGACAGATACTATGCATGGTGCGCGGGCACAAGCGACGAACCGATGCCTCTCTATGTTGTGCCCGAAAAGAAAGTAAGCCTGAAAGATATGGAATGGAGCATGAGAGACCACTTCGAAGACACTCCATTCACCATGACGGAAGACATCGGTGCGGGTCCTTACCATGTCCCCTACCGCTGGAGACCGATGGATTATGAAGTGGACGGCAAGACATACTGTATGGAGCGCGCCATCGCCACCCAGCAGACAGGCTGGAGTTTCGTGAGCCAGAGCCGAGACTGGCTGCCTGATGCCGTAGGCGGAATCCTCTGGTTCGGAACAGACGACACGAACACGTCCGTATACATGCCTTTCTACTGCGGCATGACCGAGATTCCGCAGGAACTCGCGCACGGCGACATCAACACATTCGACCCGAAATCAAACTTCTGGATGACCAACATAGTCGCAAATCAGGCGTACAACCGCTACGACCAGATGATTCCCGACATCCGAAAAGTCCAGAACCGTCTCGAAGACAAATTCCGCGATTCGCGCAAAGAGAACGATACCAGACTCGCGGCATTGGTCAACGCCGGCGACATGGATGCCTATCGCGCTGCCGTCAACAAAGAGGGAGCAGACATTGCCAAAGAGGCGACAGACGACTATCGGGATCTCGCCATATACCTCTTCGTCAAATACATGGACGGCAACATGAAGAAAACAGATGCCGACGGCAACTTCATCAAGAGTGAATACGGTCTTCCCGTATATCCCTCTTTCCCCGGATACGACAAGAAGTATTACGAAAACATCGTAAAAGAGACCGGCGACCACTTCCTCATAAATGAATAAAATCCACTGCAGCAAGCAGAAACAGAAATTCAACTTTCTGCAGTTCAAACCCACATGTAATAAAAAATCCGCAGGGAAGATTACTTCCCTGCGGATTTTTTGTTGTGACCGGATCTTTAATCAAATCCGGTTTCTATTCAAACGACCTTAATCAAGAGATATCATATCAGGGGTTATCTGAAGTCCAAATCTTTTATATCAGATCCGACTTTATTTCAAAAGATCCTTTACCTTGTCGGCTCCCTGCTGGGCAGCGTCGGAAACTTTCTCTTTCCCTTTCTGAACAGCTGCGGCACTCTTTTCTTTTGCTGCCTCCACTGCGTCAGAACCGGCTTTCTTTACACCATCAACGGCATTTGCACCGACATTCTTCACACTGTCGACTACCGCCGCGCCTTTATCTTTCATAGCGCCGGCAACGCTGTCAACAGCCTCTTTCGCCTCTGTAACCTCTTCTCCGGCTTTGGTCTTAAGCTCTTCGAAATAAGTGGCGACTGAAGGGTCTTTCTCCTGGACCACCGGCACTATCTTGTTCAGATAAGCCTCGGCTTCCTCACCTTTTCCCTCCGCCTCAAGTTTCTGAGCATAAGACTGAGCCTGCTCTACATATATCTTAAGGCTGTCAGGATCCGTGCAATTCTCGATCTTGGCTTTCAATGCCTCTCCTTCATCACTTCCTTCGCGTGCAGCCTTGGAGCCGCAAGATGTCAACGAACCGATAGCCGCTGCGGCTATCGCTAATGTCATAAATACCTTTTTCATAATAATATCGAATAATTAAATGTATAGTTTATATTACGGACTTCTGACATTTTATCTATCGCTGTCTATACGGCTACAGATAAAACCGGGCACACGGGTTCCTGACCGAAACCGGGAACAGACGCATTCCCTTATGATTCTATAACAACCGCACGTCCGGAGGGTTCATTTGGCAGTATAGAGAAAACGTTTGATCGACCGTTTCGGGGTCTTTTCAAACTCATTGGGCATGAGTATGATTTTTGAAATTCTCTCATACGGCGCCACAAGTCTGTTGAGTTCAGCGCGTATTTCATCCAGCCTGGACTCCATATCCACGACAGAGACATCAAACCGGTCGAGGGCATCATAATCCGGATAGACAAGACCTACCAGTTTCCCGTCCCGCTCAACCACAAGACTCTCGGCGACAAAAGGCATATTGTTAAGTTTTGCCTCAATCTCTTCCGGATAGATATTCTGCCCGGAGGCGGAGAGTATCATTGTCTTGGATCGCCCGCGCAGGAATAGTGTGCCGTCTGCCGAACGCGTTCCCATATCGCCGCTCTTAAGCCAGCCGTCCTCCATCACCTGACGCGTTGCCGCCGGGTTCTTATAATACCCTTTCATCACATTGGTTCCGCGCACACATATCTCACCGGGGATATTTTCAGGATCTTCAGAAAGAATCTTTGACTCCATGACAGGCAAGGTACGTCCCGAACTGCCGGGAATAAACTCACGCCACGGTGTATATGAGATCAACGGACCGCACTCCGTCATGCCGTATCCGACAGTAAACGGAAACTTGATTTTGTGCAGGAATTCCTCCACTTCATGGTTAAGCGGCGCGCCACCTACAATAACTTCCTCGAATTCTCCGCCGAAAGCATCCACAAGCTTCTTGCGAATCTTGGAATATATGAAATTATCGAGCAAGGGCACTGCAAGAGTCCAGCGTACCGCCCCCTTTGATATCATCGGAAGAATCTGGTTCTTATATATTTTTTCAAGAATCAGAGGCACACATATCACAAGGTTTGGCTTCACTTCCGATAAAGCTTTCAGAAGTATGCGCGGCGAGGGAGTCTTGCAGAGCAGAGTCACATGCGACCCCACGGCGAGAGGTGTCAGCATATCGAACGCACAACCGTAGGCATGGGCAAGCGGTAAAAAAGACAGCGCACGCGAACTGCGGAAATGCAACTGCGTGTCACGTCCGAAACACACATTGCCTGCAAGATTCTCGCCTGTCAGCATCACCCCTTTCGAGAAACCCGTAGTTCCCGACGTATAATTGATTTCCACCACCTCGGAATTGTCACGGTCCGCATATCTGATGTCTTGCGAACGGTAGCCCGACGGATACAGTTTTCTGAACTTCCGCTTAAGCATATGCAGACTCCGCGAAAGCTCCCCTCCTTTTTTTTCATAAAGAATATCCCTCTCTTCAAGCCCCATGACACCTTTCACCTTCAGCAGACGTTCCGGTTCCATATGTTCCCATATGTTTGAAGACACGAACAGCAATTCCGCCCCGGAATGATTCACAATATGCGTAATATCCACTGGGTTGAACTCCGACAATATCGGCACTACGACAGCACCGTAAGTGACTGTGGCAATATACAGCAGCACCCATTCCGGAGAATCCTTGCCGCATATGGCTATTTTCGCGCCCTGCCTGATTCCCGCAGACTCATAAAAGAGATGTATGCGGGCGATGACCGTTGCCATTTCGCCGTAAGTCAGCGTCTTGCGGCTGACATAATTGGTCAGGGCGGGGAGATCCCAGTTCTCTATGAAACTCCGTTCATATATCTTTATGAAATTGTCAATCCTGATTTCCATAATACTTCAATTCATATGATCCGTCAATGCGAATCACCCTTCCAGCGCGAGACGGTAGATCTCTTTGCAGTCTTCCATTGAAAGCGGCACATAGGTTCCGAGAGTATCTCCCATGTTGCGGTTAAGAGATTTAACCATCAGATCTATGTCAGGCTCTTTTCCCACAAGTTCTCTGAGATTCGTTGTCAGACCGAGGTCATGATAGAAATTCTTCAGTTCGCTTATGCCCTCGTCAATGATCTCTTCCGTATCCTTGCCCGACGGGTCAACCGACATGACGTTGATTGCAAATCTCCAGAGTTTATCAGGATTGCGACGCGCACAGAATGTCATCCACGCCGGAATCATCACAGCCAGACCTGCTCCGTGAGCCACGTCATAAAACGCGGAAATCTCATGTTCAAGCCGATGTGAAGACCAGTCCTCGACCTTTCCGACACCGCAGAGTCCGTTATGCGCGAGCATTCCCGCCCACATCACATCTGCTCTCGCAGCATAATTCTCACCATCAAGTTTAAGAGTAAGCGCCTGATCCATCACATCACGCAAAATCGCTTCCGAATAAGCATCTACAAGCTGGGTTTCAGGCGTATTGGAGAAATAGCGTTCATAAATATGCGCCATCATGTCTACAATGCCACACGCTGTCTGAAACCATGGCAGAGAATATGTCAGTTCCGGATTCATGATCGAAAACCGCGGACGAAGCAGATCCGGATATCGCACAGATATTTTCTGATGAGTCTTTTCGTTGGTTATCACGGAATTTCCGCTTCCCTCGCTGCCTGCCGCAGGAATGGTCAGCACAACTCCTACCGGGAGCGCGGCAAACGGTTTTGCCTTTCCGTCATAAAAATTCCAGAAATCTTCCGAAGTCACAGCCCCGAGAGCAATTCCTTTGGCGGCATCGATCGGAGAACCGCCGCCAACAGCAAGAAGAAAATTGACACCCTCTTCAACAGCCTTGGCAATTCCGGCATAAACGCTTTCTGCAGTAGGATTGGGAGCAATACCACCGAACTCACAAAACTCTATTTTTTCGGCACGCAAGGAATCCTCTATCTCATCCAGAAGACCGTTTTCGCGGATTCGCCCGCTGCCATATACTATCATTACTTTTTCAGCGCCATACCGTTTCAGAGCCTTACCGACTTCTTTCTGTGTGTCGCGACCAAATATAAACTCCGTAGGGGAGCAAAATGTGAAATTCTCCATATATTATTCGATTTACACGCAAATGTACATAATTATTAACAAAAAAAGAAGCATCGTTTCCGATGCCTCTTAAATTTTAGCACAAACAAATGCCTGTTTTCTTACAAATCCACATTCGAAGAAATCGCCCCGGCAAGTTCTTTCATTCTTGCAGGATCCGGATCGGATATCTTGCATTTGAAATCCATGTCACCCTCTTTCTCCAGAGGAACGAGGTGAATATGGGCGTGAGGCACTTCAAGTCCGAGCACAGTCACACCTACCTTACGACACGGAATCGCAGCCTTGATTGCCCTTGCCACTTTCTTGGCAAAAACCATCATGTCTCCCAACTCCTCATCATCCATATCAAAGATATAATCCGTCTCTTTTTTGGGAACCACAAGCGTATGCCCCCAGTTGACGGGATTTATATCAAGGAAAGCGAAAAACCTGTCGTTTTCAGCTATCTTATAGCAGGGAATCTCACCTGCGATTATTCTTGAGAAGACAGTCATCACACCTCGATTTTGATTATCTCGAAATCAATCACGCCGACAGGGGCGTTCACCTTTACGTGATCTCCCACCTTGTGTCCGAGCAAAGCCTGCGCGATCGGAGTGTTTGAGGCGATCTTGAATTCACGGAGATTAGCCTCGCTTTCAGTAACAATCGTATAGCACATGGTCATACCCTTGTCATTACGGATAGTGACCTTGTTGAGAATCTGAACCTCCTCGGTGTTCAGTTTACTGTCATCTATAATGCGAGCGCCGGCGATAAGTTCCTTAAGCTTGGAGATTTTCATCTCAAGCATACCCTGCGCCTCCTTTGCTGCGTCATACTCGGCATTCTCGGAGAGGTCACCCTTGTCACGGGCCTCGGCGATTGCCTGCTTGATGGCGGGACGCTGCGCCTCAAGAGCGGAGAGTTCCTCCATCTTTTTATTATACCCCTCTTGGGTCAGATAAGTTGCCATAATAATATATCTATTTTAATG
>CAMWMW010000105.1 GCA_947175455.1 uncultured Porphyromonadaceae bacterium
TTTTTCTTGAGCTCCTTAAGTGCGGTTTCTAATTCGTTGCGGGTTTCGGCAGAGAATCTTCTGAGACGTATGTATCCAGTCTTGTCGTCGACCATGTAGGCGGCATCGACGCTGTTGATCGGTATGTCTGCGCGGGTGATGGTGAAATCTATTGTGTCTGCTTTCCCTGCCGAACGTCTCAATACGCTGACATTCACCTTGCTTCCTTTGGGTCCGCGGAGACGCTTCATTATATCGGTGTTGCGCATTTTTACTCCGGCGATTATCGAATCGTTTACCTTGAGAATGCGGTCGCCGGCAAGAAGTCCGACTCTTTCAGAGGGACCGCCCGCAACGGTGGATATCACATAAAGGGTGTCCTGATTCATATTGAATGAAATGCCGATGCCGCTGAAATTTCCGGCAAGCGGTTCATTGAGCTCTTTGGTTTCCTCCGGGTTCGAGTATGCTGAATGAGGGTCGAGTTCCTCAAGCATGCTGCGGATGGCGGTCTCCACGAGTCTGTCTTCATTCACCGTATCGACATAGAACTGTGCCACAGCGGCTTCCGCCATTCTCAGTTTCTGGTTGGCGGGTATTTTGTTCTGGTTGGCAGCCAATGCCGTCAGCATCACGCCAAATCCGATTATGATAAGTAATTTCTTCATCTCTTTTTTGTCTTAAGGAAGCAGGTGGCTGATATCGTGTCCGTTGTCTTCGAGTTCTCTGACCATCGAACTTGATATGTAGGAGTGTTCGGGCAGAGAAAGCAGAAAAACAGTCTCTATGCCCAGCACTTTGTTGTTGACATCCGCGAGGTTTCTCTCGTATTCGAAATCTGATATGTTTCTGACACCGCGCAATATGGCGCAGGCACCGGCGTTTTTTGCAAATTGTGCGGTCAGACCCGAATAAGCGGTGACTTCTACCGCCGGGTTGTCTTCAAATACCTTTTTTATGTCTCTGAATCTTTTGACAAAATCAGTGCCGGCAGGTTTATTTGCGTTGTTGCCTATTGCGATTATTATCCTGTCAAATATGGCGAGACCGCGCTCCACAATGGATTTGTGTCCGATTGTGAAAGGATTGAAGGTACCCGGGAATACAGCTGTCTTTTCCATGTGCAGAAAAATTGTCAGATTTCAGAATCGTCTTCAATCACAAGATTGTCGATTATAAAATTCTGTCGTTCCATAGTGTTTTTGCCCATATAGAACTCAAGAAGTTTCTCGACGGCATCCTCTCTCTTGAGTTTCACTCTGTCAAGACGCATGTCGGGACCTATGAATTCTGCGAACTCCGCATCGTTTATCTCTCCAAGACCTTTGAATCGGGTTATTTCCGCGTTGTTGCCGAATCGGGCAATCGCGGCTTCCCTCTCTTCATCGGTATAGCAATAGAACGTATCTTTCTCTCCTTCGGTTTCCTCTTTCCTTCGGTTTTTCTTTTTTGTGCGTCTCACGGCATTCTTGTCGCGGACGCGGAAGAGCGGTGTCTGAAGAATATATACATGCCCTTTCTTCACAAGGTCCGGGAAGAACATCAGGAAGAAGGTGATGATAAGCAGGCGTATATGCATTCCGTCGACATCGGCGTCTGTCGCGATTATGACTTTGTTGTATCTGAGTCCTTCGATTCCCTCTTCGATATTGAGGGCAGCCTGAAGAAGATTGAACTCATCGTTTTTATAAACCACTTCCTGCGTCATGCCGTATGAGTTCAGCGGCTTTCCGCGCAGAGAGAATACAGCCTGGGTCTCGGCATTGCGCACTTTGGTGATTGTTCCGGAAGCCGAGTCTCCCTCGGTGATGAAAATCGCGGAGTCTTCCCGGCGGTCTTCCTTTGCCTTGGCTTTCAGCGGGTCGTTATAGTGCACTCTGCAGTCGCGGAGCTTGCGGTTGTGGAGGCTGACCTTCTTCGCTTTCTCTCTTGCGAGTTTCGCCACGCCTGCCATTGCCTTCCGTTCTTTCTCGCTTGAAGCTATCTTGCGGAGCATTATCTCCGCGATGTCGGGATTCCGGTGAAGATAGTCGTCAAGTTCTTTTTTGATGAAGTCTCCGATAAACTTGTTTACTGTCAGGGAACTTCCGGGAGCGACCTCCTTGCTTCCGAGTTTGGTCTTTGTCTGACTTTCGAACACCGGCTCCTGTATGCGCACCGAAACCGCCGCCACGAGACCGTTGCGTATGTCGGAGAATTCATATCCCTTGCCCGAAAACTCCTTTATGGTTCTTGTGACGTGTTCGCGGAAAGCGGTGAGGTGGGTTCCCCCCTGGGTTGTGTGCTGTCCGTTTACAAAGGAATAATACTCCTCTCCGTATTGGTCGGTGTGGGTGAGAACAACCTCGATGTCCTCGCCGCTCAGGTGGATTATAGGGTAGAGGGGATCGTTGGTCATGTTTTCCCTGAGCAGGTCAAGCAGACCGTGACGGGAATAATATTTGCGTCCGTTATAGAAGAGCTGCAGTCCGGCGTTGAGATAGGTGTAGTTGTTGACCATTGTCTCGACGAATTCCTGATTGAACCGGTAGTTCTGGAAAAGCGTCGGGTCAGGAGTGAATCTGACAAGAGTGCCGTTGGGTTCGTCTGTCGGGACCGGTTCTGACTGGCTGATGAGATCTCCGCGTTCGAATTCGACTTCCACCTTCCTTCCGTCCCGGACACTTGCCACATGGCAATAGGTGGAAAGGGCGTTGACTGCCTTGAGACCGACACCGTTGAGACCGACAGATTTCTTGAAGTTCTTGTCATCGAATTTGCCGCCGGTGTTTATGTCGGATGCAACCTCTTTCACTTTACCCAGCGGGATGCCGCGTCCATAGTCGCGCACCGTGACTTCCCCCTCTTCTGTGAGGGTGATGTCAATGCGTTTTCCGGCACCCATGTTGAACTCATCTATGGAGTTGTCAACCACCTCTTTGATAAGGACATATATGCCGTCGTCGGAGTGTGTTCCGTCTCCGAGCTTGCCGATATACATGCCGGGGCGCCTGCGGATATGCTCGTTCCATTTCAGAGTCTGGATGGCATTGTCATCGTAGGTTCCGGCATTTGATGATGCCGCGGTGGTGGGAGCTGTTTCCTCCCTCTCTTCTATTTCGAAAATATCGTTGTTCATAGGTAGGCTAATGTAATCACAAAATTACAAAAAAAAACGATAATATAAAAATAAGTGCAACCCTGTCAGTATTTTGTTATTTTATGCCGCCGGACATTTGCCGGACTCATTTTTGTGTGGCAGGGCAGGGAGGTTGAATTGTCTTTTACTCCGGATAGCTAAAATTCAGGTCGGATGCTGCAGAAAGCTGTCCGAGATAATTTCGGGCGGCTTTTTTTGCCCCGGCAAGATCCATGAAGGAATAGTTTCCGCAATCGCGTGGCGTGGCGCCCGGAATCTCTCCTTCGAATTCAGCGATGAAACGCATTGTCTCCTGGATCAGCGGCAGGATGTCCCGGCTTTCATGATTCCCTGACATCAGAAGGTAATTTCCGGTGCAGCATCCCATCGGTCCCCAGTATATCACCCGGTCTTTCCAGAGGGGGTGATTTCGCAGGAATGTCGCCGCGAGGTGCTCCATCGCATGGAGGGCTTGCGGGTCAAGCGCTTTTTCACGGTTAGGACGCGTCATGCGGATGTCGAATGTGGTAATCACATCGCCTGAGGGGAGGGTGTCGCGTCTTGAAACGTATATTCCGGGTTCAAGTGTGAGGTGGTTTATGGTGAAGCTTGGGATTTTTTTCATTGCAGTGGTTTTTAGAATGCAAAAATAACGAAAAAAATTCAAACTCCGTGTAAGCTTTCGCGCTGCCAAGTCTGGAATAAGTGCAAAATCCGATAAAGGGAAGATAACGTAGACAGAGGTGGCATTATTATTTTTAACATTCCTAAACAATTGACACTGCATGTGTGTTGTTCTGTTAAATACAATTCTACTATGAAACACATTATTCTGTCTATTGCTTTGTCGGGAATTGTCGTGCCTGTATGCGCGCAGACCGCAAAAGCCGGGACCGGTGCCGAAGATGAAGACACAAGTTCCAGGATCGAGTTCATCAAGACCGCGGATCATAAGGATGTCAAGGATATTCTGAAACATGACCGTCCAAGCGAGGTGTCGGCAATACCTGTTCCGCATTTTGCCATACGCACTGCCGACAATAAATTCGTGATGACCATCGGCGGTCAGATCAATCCTATCATCGGCACGGATTTCGGCAATGATCTCTACGAAGTCGATGGTGCCGGGATAGGATTCGTGACCGGAATGATACCAGTTCCGTCAGTGAACGGCAAACGCTCCGATTTCTATATAAATCCTCTGAATGCCAATATAGATTTTCAGGTCGTGGGTTTCGGAGGCACGAAGAATCAGGTGACAGGCTATCTGAAATTCGGAACGAATGGTGAGTCTACGGCAATAAAACTCAAGAATGCATATGTGTCGTGGATGGGAATATCCGCCGGTCTCAAAACCACGCTCTTCGAGGATGGCGAGGCAGCGTCTCCCCCTACCATCGATCCTCAGGGACCGAGCGGCATGATTTCCACAGCTTCATATGAAATAAGCTACATTTCTCAATCGTTCAAGGGGTTCAGGTTTGCCGTCTGTATGGATATTCCGACATATTATTCATCCAACGGTGTCTACCGAGGTCATGACTTCAAGACGTGGCGTGAGGAGGAGATAGAGGGTAAGCCTGTGGCAGACCCCGAGGCATACAATCAGAATGTGCCTGATATTCCGATGTGGGTGGAATATGCCGCTTCCGATTACAACCGCATCCGTCTTTCCGGAATCATCCGTAATTTCTCATACCGGGACATGCTTGAGGGGAAACGCCGTAATTCCGTAGGCTGGGGTCTGATGCTCAGCGGCAATCTGAATCCGGTGGAACCATTGATTCTTTATATGCAGGCGGCTTACGGAAAAGGCATAGGCAATTATCTGCAGGATATTGCCGGTCAGCCCCTGTCGTTTATTCCTGAGGATTCACAACCGGGTCATATGACACCGTCGCCGATGATGGGAGTAACCCTTGGCGCAACATACAATATCGGTAAAAAATGGCAGGTCAACGCTGTTGTGTCCGAGTCAAGGATCTGGAGTGTCGGACCGTATGCCATTGCGGCTGCTGTATCGCCCGATAATATCAATAACTATAGATATGGCTTTTATGCGGCAGGCAATGTATTCTACAATATATCGTCATATCTTCAGGTCGGAATGGAATATCTTTATGGTCGCCGTGGAACGTGGAACGCCGGTACCGCCCACGACAACCGTCTGCAGATGCAATTCATGTTCACATTATGATTTGTCGGAAACTGCCGCGGAGTGTCTCGCATGGCGTGCCTTGAAACTTACCGGATCCGTATGGAATACGTAAGCTTTTCTCATCACAATCGAGACAACGAAGAGTATGCCAAGGATCACGGCATTGAGAATGAATGCGAAATTCGGAGAAGCTTCCGTTGTGGTATGAAATATCGATGCCATGAGTTTTATGAAGAACGGCACTACGGAAATGGCTATGTAGTTGCCTGTAAGGACGTAAGAGAAATACTGGTTTGCCAGCGACTTGTTTGGCGCAATGGCTGTGGTTTTGTCGTATATGATAGGTTGCACTATTCCATATCCATATCCGATAAGAAAAACACCGGTTATATATAAAGGCAGGGAATGGAACAACGCGGTCAGAAGCAGTCCTGTCGCAGACACGGCTATGGATACAGGGATTGTCACGCTGCCGAGAGTTTTTATGGCTATCGGCAGTGTGAATCCCGCAACCGTGGCTGAAAGGAAGAACATGGCGGTGACGATACCCACAACTCCGGAATCGAAACCGTAATGCCCCATGGTGAAGGGGATGCAATAGCTGACAGCGGTGGTAGCATATGTGCATATGACATATAGTAGTATCACGCTAAGCAATAATCCGATCACTTTCTTATGGGCAGGCGCCGGAAGCGGATATCCGGGATGTTTCGTTTGGGCGGCGATGTTGTCCGCATCTTTCTGTTTGCGGAACTGCTCTACCTGCGGGTCCGGAACGAAATGGGATGTTATAAACTTGCCGCGCATGAAGGGTATGAGCAGGAAGGGAAGCACAGGCGTCAGATATACGATAAACGACAAATGCCAGTTGTAGGCGGCGACCCAGCCGACAAACAGTGTGGCTACTATCACAGCCGCGTTGGAGACACCGGATTTCATGCCGAGTGCCCAGACACGGCGGCGTCCATAAAAATATATGGCGAGAAGACTTGCCGCCAGTGGAATCACGAATCCACATCCCACGCCCACAAGACATCCCAGAAGAATAAGTTCAATCATGGAGTCTGCGAAAAAATACAGAATGCCGGCTATCGTGAATATAACAAGCCCTGTCGCAAGCACAAACATTTTTTTGTTTCCTTTCGCGAGTTTTCCAGAGAGAAGAATGAATGGAATTATCACAAGATTCGGCAAAGAGGTCAGCAT
>CAMWMW010000106.1 GCA_947175455.1 uncultured Porphyromonadaceae bacterium
AATTTCCAAAAGTCATTTTAGTTTAAATTCGTGTTAAAACTAAACATACTCTTAATTTTTATGCAATTTCCAATGCCTTGACATTACTGAATGTAATGCATTGCCGCATTAATTTTTAAATTCTTATAAAAAAACTGAAAACTCTATTTAGGTTTTCAGTTTTTTTATTTAATTTTGCCGCTGTTTTCCAATCTACAGTAAATCTTAATGGAACAGACATCAGTTTCGCGGGAAGCCTACAACAGACTTCTTGACTCGATTTTCCCCATAATACTAAAAAACGGAATGAAAGCTACCACTATGGACAAAGTGGCAGCGAGTCTTTCCATGTCAAAAAGAACTCTATATGAAATTTTTGACAACAAGGAGGATATGCTCAAACGCGTGATCGATTATTCCCACAAGAAACATATCGAAAAGCTTTGCCGCATTTTCAAGGAGGCGGATACTGTCATGGAAGCTTTTTACCATACACTGAAAACACACCAGAGCGTCATGGGACAGGCTTCTGCGGCATTCTTCCGCGATATGGATTCATCTTATGCCAGACTTCGCCCGGTATACGACAACCAGTCTGACACATGGCAGAAAAACATGCTCGGCGCCATAGACGACGGGATAAAACAAGGGGTATTCCGCTCCGACATCAATTACCCTATCCTTCTGAGAATGTTCCGCATCCAGATGGAATCTCTCAAAAGAATGGAGGAATTTCTTCCGGAGGATGTCACCCTGAATGAAGCATTCGACACCATCAGCACAAGTTTTCTCAGGAGCATAGCTTCTCAGGAAGGAGCGAAAATACTTGAACGCATAAAAAATTCTTATTCATAATAAAGCATGAATCTAAAAAAAGTCTTTGTAGCGACTTTGTCGCTTATTGTGTCTTTGACGGCTGTCGCACAGTCTTCCGTCTCGGCATCCGACACGCTCAGGTTGTCGCGTGAGCAATGCGTTGCCATAGCCTTGCAAGACAACCCGACAATCAAAGTGGCTGACCTCGAAGTCAAGCGCGTTGACTATTCCAAAAAGGAAGTCATTGCCAGCCTGTTCCCGTCCATTGACTTCTCGGCGGCATATCAGCGCTCTATCGAGCTCCAGACCCTGAGCATGAACATGGGAGGGGAATCCACAAAAATCAAAATGGGTTCCGACAACATGTGGAACATGGGCTTCTCGGCTTCCATGCCGCTGGTCAACGCTTCTTTGTGGAAATCAATCAAGATCTCCGACACCCAGATTCTTGCAAATCTCGAATCGGCAAGAGCCTCGCGTCTCGACATGGTCAACAATGTGAATCAGGCTTATTACAGTCTCCTGCTTGCCATAGCCTCCCGCGATGTAATCCGCAAGAACTATGAGATTGCAAAAATCAATGCGGATGTTTACCGCAAGCAGTTCGAGCAGGGCACTGCTTCTGAATATGACGTGCTCCGCAGTTCCGTGCAGGTGACCAACATCGAACCGGAACTCCTTCAGGCGGACATTTCGGTGAGACAATGCCAGCTGCAGCTGAAAGTGCTGATGGGCATGGACTCTGCGGTAGAAGTGATGCCTGACATCACACTGAAACAGATGCAGAGCGACATGTTCGGATATACGACAGCTCTTAACCGTTCTCTTGCAGGCAACACATCGCTGCGTTCACTCGACATCCAGACCGACATGGCGCGCCAGAATGTGACGCTGAAGAAATTCGCATGGATTCCGACTCTTGCAGTGACATACAATATGAATTGGAACGCGTTGAGCAACGGCAATCCGTTCAAGAACCAGGATTTCAATCCTTATTCCACGGTAGGACTTGCCTTGCAGGTGCCCATTTTTTCAGGTGGTTCCAAATATTTCGGCGTGAAGCAGGCTGAGGTGCAGCTGAAAGAGATGGAATTTCAGCGCGAGAACCTTGTCAGTTCTCTCAATATGCAGGTAGATCTTGCAATTGACAATATAAACCGGCAGGTGAAACAGATCGCGGCAAGCGAGGAAGGAATGAGACAGGCGGCGAAAGCTTATGAGATCATGCAGAAGAGTTTCGAGATCGGTGCCGCCACATACCTGAATCTGCGCGACAGCGAACTCGCCAACACCTCTGCCCAGCTCTCCTATCTCCAGAGCATATACAACTACCTTGTCTCCACAAGCGAACTCGACCTGCTTCTCGGTCGCGAAGGGACAGCGTCATCAACAGTTTCCATAAGATAACATATCACAGTCATGAATAAAATATTGCTAACGTCTTCCGCTTTGGCTCTGATTCTTCTCGGAGCATGCACAGGTGCGGACAAATCCGAAAAAGATTCGAAACAGGACACAGCTCCTGTAGTCAAGACCATGCAGGTTAACGACAGGGAAGTCAACCAGATCGGGAATTATACCGCAACCGTGGAACCCGAACTTATAAACAACATTTCATCTTCCTCCCCCAACCGCATAAAACAGATTCTTGTGGATGAAGGAATGAGGGTGTCTGCCGGACAGCGTCTTGTAGTAATGGACGATATCAACACCACAAGCTACCGGCTTCAGCTCGACAACGCCAAGGCAAACCTCAGGAACATCGAGGTTGACTACAACCGCGCACTTGAACTTTACAAGATAGGCGGCGGAACAAAACAGCAGGTGGACCAGATGGAGACACAGCTCATAAACGCTAAAAACGCAGTTGCCTCCGCCGAACGCACTCTGCGCAACATGAATGAGAACACGGTTCTCACATCACCGATTTCAGGCGTGGTGACAGCCCGCAACTACGATCCGGGCGACATGACAGGCTCACTGCCTATTCTGACAGTGGCACGCACACAGCCCGTAAAAATAATAGTTAACGTTTCCGAAAGCGAGCTCTCGAAAGTGAGACGCGGCATGCCTGCGATCGTTACTTTCGACACATACGGCAACGAGATTTTCAACGGCACCGTGACTCTTGTGTCTCCGCCTGTAGATCACGCTTCCCGCACGTTCGGCGTCGAGGTGACTCTACCCAATTCCGACAACCGTATACTTCCAGGCATGTTCGGACGCGTGGAACTCAGTCTCGGCACCGCACGCCGCGTCGTTGTGCCCGACAAGGCTGTCGTGAAGCAACCCGGCTCCGGCAACCATTATGTATACGTGTATAATGCAGACGGCACGGTAAGCTACAACAAGGTCGAGCTCGGTCAGAGACTCGGCGACTCCTACGAGCTTATAAGCGGTGTGGAACCCGGTTCTACAGTAGTCGTTTCAGGACAGAGCCGTCTCGCAAACGGAATGAAAGTGAAAGTAACAAAGTAAGAAGTCTTCATAAACCGTAAAACATGAGTCTATACAGTTCAGCAGTAAAAAGACCGGTGATGACGACGCTCTGCTTCGTCACTGTCATCATCCTCGGTCTCTTTTCCCTGGCGAAACTCCCGATTGACCTTTATCCGGATATCGATACAAACTCGATAATGGTCATAACGATGTATCCGGGAGCCTCGGCAAAGGATATCGAGCAGAATGTCACCAAACCTCTGGAGAATACGCTCAACTCCGTGGAACACCTCAAACATATCTCCTCAACCTCAAGGGAGAACACATCCGTGATCACTCTTGAATTCGAATATGGCTATGACATCGATGTCCTCACTAACGATGTTCGCGACAAACTCGACATGGTAAAGTCGCAGTTGCCCGACGATTCGGAAAACCCGATCATCTTCAAGTTCTCGACCGACATGATTCCGATCTGCCTTCTCTCGGTGCAGGCAGACGAAAGCATGGCGGGTCTTTACAAGATTCTTGATGACAATGTCGCCAACCCTCTGGCGCGTGTCGACGGTGTCGGCTCTGTGTCGATTTCGGGTGCCCCGAAACGCGAGATTCATGTCTATGTGGATCCGAACCGTCTTGAGGCATACAACCTTTCGGTAGAGCAGATCGCGTCTGTTATCGGAGCGGAAAACAGAAACGTGCCGGGTGGTTCTTTCGACATAGGCTCCAACACCTATGCTCTCCGCGTGCAGGGAGAATTCGAGGAGACGTCCCAGATGTCTCATATTCCTGTAGGAAGTTTCCAGGGCAAGATAGTATATCTCAGCGACGTGGCGAAAATCGTCGACAGCCTTGAGGAACGCACGCAGCGCACCTACAACGACGGCAATGAGGGCGCGATGATCATTATCCAGAAACAGAGCGGCGCCAATTCCGTGGAAATCTCCAACAAAGTCATGAAGATGCTGCCGTCGCTGGAGAAGAACCTTCCGTCAGACGTGAAAATCGGAGTGATCGTCGACACATCAGACAATATCCGCAACACAATCGCGGCTCTTGTGGAGACAGTGATGTATGCCCTTCTCTTCGTGATGATAGTGGTGTTCGTGTTCCTCGGTCGCTGGCGCGCAACCCTGATTATCGTGATCACGATACCGGTGTCGCTCATCGCCTCGTTCATCTATCTCTTCGCTACAGGCAACACCTTGAACATCGTCTCCCTTTCCGCCCTTTCGATTTCCATCGGTATGGTGGTGGATGATGCCATTGTGGTTCTTGAAAATGTGACCACCCATATAGAACGCGGCGCCGACCCGAAACAGGCGGCGGTGCACGGCACAAACGAGGTGGCGATTTCCGTAATTGCTTCCACACTCACTCTTATCGCCGTATTCTTCCCCCTCACACTCGTAACGGGAATGACCGGCGTTCTCTTCCGCCAGCTCGGATGGATGGTGACCATCATGATGATCATCTCCACGACCTGCGCCCTCTCTCTCACCCCTATGCTCTGCAGCCAGTGGCTCAGACTCAAGGGAAAGGCTACCGACGGCAACAAGAAGAACTGGTATTCCCATATCGAACGCGCCCTTGACAAATTCGATGACGGCTACACCTCTCTGCTCCGCAGGGTTGTCACACACCGTGCGGTGACAATCGTTGTCTGCCTCGGCATCTTCGTGGGTTCGATATTCCTTATGAAGTTTGTAGGCACGGAGTTCTTCCCGACTCAGGACGACGGTCGTCTCGGTGTAAATCTTGAGCTCCCCATCGGTGCCCGCGTGGAGGAAGCGCAGGAAGTGACCGGAAGACTCGACTCCCTCTGGAGAGCCAAATATCCGGAGATTATGGTGATGAACTATACTGTTGGTCCGGCAAGTTCCGACAACACGTTCGCTTCGCTCTCTGACAACGGTGCGCACATCATCTCCATGAACATCCGTCTTCTTGATCCGGGCGACCGTAAACGCGGCATACGCGAGATAGCCGAAGAGATGCGTAAAGACCTTTCCGACAATTTCCCGGAATTCAAGAAAGCGCAGGTCAACATCGGTGGCGGTCGCGGACAGGGAATGGGCGGACAGAGCACAGTGGACTTCGAGATCTACGGATACGATTTCGACGAGACCGACCGCGTTGCCGCAGACCTTAAGCAGATTCTTGAAGGAATCGAAGGCACCGCCGACGTGACAGTTTCGCGCTCTGACTATCAGCCGGAATATCAGGTTGATTTCGACCGCGAGAAACTCTCGATGTATGGCATCAGCCTGCAGACGGCAGCATATTATCTGCGAAACCGCATCAACGGCTCCACAGCGTCGCAGTTCCGCGAAGACGGTGAGGAATACGACATAAAAGTGATGTATGCCCCGGAACACCGAACAAGCATAGAGGATATCGAGAACATTCTCATATACTCAAGCGAAGGCAAAGGGATACGTCTCAAAGAGCTTGGCACCGTAGTGGAGCGTTTCACACCCCCTACAATCGAACGAAAAGACCGCGAACGTATCATCACGGTCTCGGCTGTGGTCGACGGCGTGCCTATGAGTCAGATCGTGACCCAGGCGGAACTTCAGATGGACAATATCGATGTTCCCGCCGGCATCACCATCCAGATTGCCGGAAGCTATGAGGACCAGCAGGATTCATTCGGCGACCTCCTCATGCTCGGCGTGCTCATAATCATACTCGTCTACATAGTGATGGCGGCGCAGTTCGAGTCTCTCACATATCCCGGCATCATCATGACCTCGCTTCTCTTCGCATTCTCCGGTGTATTCCTCATTCTCTGGATGACAGGACACACTCTCAATGTGATGTCGATGATCGGAGCGATCATGCTCATCGGTATCGTGGTGAAAAACGGTATTGTGCTTATCGACTACATCACGCTTAACCGTGAGCGCGGAATGTCAATCAGACGTGCCGTAATCGATGGCGGACGTTCTCGTCTCCGCCCGGTTGTGATGACCACCCTCACCACGATTCTCGGTATGGTGCCGATGGCTGTCGGTTCGGGACAGGGTGCGGAGATGTGGCGACCGATGGGTACAGCCGTTATCGGCGGTCTGACCTTCTCGACCGTGCTTACGTTGCTCTTCGTGCCTGTGCTCTACTGCGTATTCGCCGGCAAGGGTGTGAAGAGAACTCGTCGCAAGCTCCGCGCTCAACACACCAAATAGAAT